>NZ_JBDSQY010000047.1:0-21778 GCF_039929585.1 Capsulimonas sp. | reverse complement strand
CTTGAAGCAGGGAAGGGTTGGAAAGATGTTCTCGGGCGAAAGCCGCCTGCGACAACCAAATCCTAAGACCCTTCCCTGCTTCAAGGGAGGGGTGCCCCGAAGGGGCGGGTGGGTCACGCCCGGAGGGGTGGCGCGGAGCGCCGGGGTGGGTAGAATGTGGGGCCGAATCTCACTCCAAACGATCTCCCGAATATTGCTGCAACAGCGGCAGCGCGCCGTGCTGGCGAAAATCGCTGGGGGTCATCTTCATGATCTGGCGAAAGGCGTGCATGAAGTTGGCGTAGTCGGAGTACCCAAGCTGCAAGGCGATGTTCTTGATCGGCGTGTCCGTGTTTTTGAGCAGGAAGCAGGCTCTTCGGACACGCTGTTCGAAGCAAAACTGGCGCGGCGACATTCCTAAACGGCGATGGAAGCAGCGCGACAGATGCTCACGGCTTACGCCTAGCTCACGCGCAACATCCTTGATCGGAATCTCCTCATCGCCGCTGAGCATCGTGATGGCGTTGCGCACCAATTCAATCGCGGGGTCGGTGTCCTCCGTACAGCGGCCGGCCGCCATCAGCGCCAGCAGCAGTTCGATCACCAGCTGCGCGGCGTCCGACACGTGGATGTTCGTCACACGGTAGCCATCGGCTTCATAGGCGAGAAGGCGTTTGACGATCGGCGTCGTTGGAGGCAGTTTGTAAACCGATCCGTAGTTGTGGATTAAGGCCCGCGTCATGGCGTGCGCAGCCAGACCGTGGAAGTCGAACCCCAGATATTGCCACGGCTCCGTCGCCCCCGGTGGATAGTAGTAGGTGGCGTATGGATTGTCCTTTTCGACCAGGAACCCGGTTCCCGCCGGCACGGGATAAGTCCCCGAATCATCCTGAAACATCCCTGTTCCCGAAAGCGTGTAGCAGAAGTATCGGACCTCATCACCCGGACTGTACTTGCAGTCGTTACGATAACGCGCGTCGCGTGCGATCTGCATGGTCACATCGATCGAGCGCGGCAGCAAAGGTCCATTCTCCAGCACATGAAACGTCGTGTTCCACAGCGTCTCAAACGTGCTTTTGTGCGTCGAATGATGACGCGTCAGCTCCTCCATCGACACCGGCTCCGTCGCCACCGCCGGCAGCCAATCTACATTCGTGATCTTTCGATCCTTCATCGTCGTTATTCCACTCTGTTTCCGAAGCAAATGTCATTTGAGCACATAACAGATCACCTCATGGACATTGACGCTTCTTATCCAGTATTGTATCATAAATAAACCAGATCACGTTGAACATAATAGTTTAATTGCAATATTTGCTATATTACGTTCAAAGAGAAAGGAAACGATGACAAATCTATTTTTCAAAGCGATCGCCCACGGTGTGTCGATCCTTGCTATGGGCGTCTTGATCACTGCAAAAGGCGACGCGCAGATTCGGGTGGCGTGCGTCGGCGACAGCATCACCTGGGGTCAGGGCGCCTCCAATAGCGCGACAACAAGCTATGTCGCCCTGCTTCAGCAAATGCTGGGCTCGGGATACGCTGTCACCAACTACGGCAACCCCGGCAAGGCGATGATCTCGAACCCCAATCTGGACATCGCCTACGTCAAGACCGCTGAGTATACGAACAGCACCAACGCCAACCCAAACATCGTCATTATCCAATTGGGGACGAACGACGCGCTCGACAATGTCTGGACACAGCTGGGAGGTGAGTTCGCGGCGGACGCGCAGGCGCTGATCAACCACTACGCCGGCCTGCCCGCGCATCCCAAGATCTACATCTGCCTGCCGCCCGCCATCTACGGCGTCGGCAACCTGCGGGCCGTTCACCTGGAAAACGGCGTTATCCCCGCCCTGCGCACGCTGACAGGCGCGACTTTAGTCGACAACTACACGCCAACACGCAACGTCCCTGAAGATTTCGTGGATGGCGTCCATCCCAGCGACGCCGGCCATGCGATCCTCGCCAACGATGTTTACCGAGTTCTCACCAACGCGGCGCCGCTTCTTCCAAGTTACGACGCTGTGGGACCGGACAATCAAACCCGCATTTTGAAGTCCACCGACACGAACGGCTCGATCTCATTGCAAACGATCGCGACGGATGGAACCACAGTTGTCAGCACAAATACCTACGGCCCTTTCCCCGGCTGGCGCCCCACGGCGCTGTGCGTCGGCCCGGACAACTGCCCACATATCCTCTGGACGAACGTCAACCAGACGGTCAATCTCTGGAAGCTAAGCGCCGCCGGAACGAACCCGGTCATCAGCCAGACATTCGGGCCGATCACCTCATTTCTGCCGCGCGACATCAGCGTCGGCGCGGATAGCCTCCCACATGTCCTCTGGGACGACACCAACAACTCCGTCTTCTTATGGCGGCTCTCGGCGACGGACACGAATCCCGTGACCAGCGCCACATCGGCGGCGCCTGCGGGATATGCGGACAAGGCCCTCGCGGTGGGCGCCGACAACCTGCCGCATATTCTCTGGGGCAGCTACGACGGCCGCATGCAGCTTTGGCGCACGAACTCGGACGGAAGCGGCTCAGCCGCCGGCGCCGCTTACGGACCACTAACGGGTTACATCGCCGCCGATCTAGGCGTCGGCCCCAACAATCGGCCCCAAGTGCTCTGGAAGCACAGCGCCGGCTTCATCACTCTCTGGTCCCAGCAATCGGACGGCTCCACTCCTGTCAACTATCAGACCTACACGCCCACGACTGCGTGGCGGCAGGCCACTCTCGACATCGGCGGCGACAACCAGCCGCGCGTTCTCCTCAATAACAACGATGGAAGCGTCACTCTGAAAAAGTTCACGACGGCTTCCAATACCGCGCTTGCCGCCGGGACATATCGCATCACTGGCCGTCAGAGCGGCCGCGCACTGGACGCCATCGGCCAAAACACAGGCAACGGAACCGGGATCGATCTCTGGGATTACAACGCCGGCCTCAATCAGCGATGGACCGTCACGCCGGTCAGCGGCGGCTACTACAAGATCGTCGGGTTACAAAGCCGCCGCGGGCTGGACGTTCAGGGGCAGCATACCGTCAATGGAACGGTGGTCGATCTTTGGGATTACAGCGCCGGTCTGAACCAGCTCTGGACGATCTCCCCAACGGACAGCGGAAACTACGTCCTTCTCGGCGCGCAAAGCGGCCGCGCCTTGGAGGCGAACGGACAGGGAACCGGCAATGGAACCCCCATCGACATTTGGGACTACAGCGGCGGCTCCCACCAGCAATGGAGCATCAGCGCCCCTTAACGATATTGGGATGAAGAAAACTTAGGAGAGACATGAAAACACAATTCAAAGATGCATTATGGATCGGCAAGCTCACGCTCTGCCTTGCACTCACGGCGACGGCTTTGGGGGGCGGCGGAGCGGCGCACGCGGCGAGCGCGCCCGGCGATGTCGTCGGCAAGGTATCGGTCGGATATCAAGGATGGTTTTCCGCAGCGGGCGACGGTTCGCCCGTCAATGCCTGGGGACATCAAAACCTCGAAATGTGGCCCGACATGCGGGAGTACACAACGACCTATCAGACATCCTTCGCCAATTTCGGGAATGGGCAGCCGGCGAAGATGTTCTCCTCCTACGACCAATCCACAGTCAATGTCCATTTCAACTGGATGACGCAAAACGGGATCGATACGGCGGCGCTCCAGAGATTTGTCAATGAGATCACTCCCGGCAGCACCCTCAAAGCCCAGCGGGATGGAGTGGCGCTCAAAGTCATGAACGCCGCCCAAAGCGCGGGCCGGAAGTTCTACGTGATGTACGATACGTCTGGAGGGACGGCGGGAATGCAGGCCGACTGGACAAACACCATCGTCAACACCCTGCATTTGACGTCGTCTTCGGCGTACGCCAAACAAAACGGCAAGCCCGTCGTCTGCATCTGGGGCGTGGGGTATCACTTCTTTCCCAACCCCACGGACGGCGCGGCGATCATCAACTGGTTCAAGGCGCAGGGCTGTTATGTCATCGCAGGCGTTCCCGGAGATTGGCGCACCGGCACGGGCAGCGGCAACACACAGGCGGGTTATGGAACCGTGTGGCCGATCTGCGATATGATCATGCCCTGGCAGGTGGGCGGCGGCCCGGACGAGCCCTGGATGACCGCCGATTTCGCCTACTGCAACTCGCACAATATCGACTACCAATCGGATGTCTATCCCGGATTCTCGTTTCACAACTCAAACGCTGGCTCTCCGGCAAACCAGATGCCGCGCAACCATGGCGACTTTATGTGGTCTCAATTTGCGCTCGTCAAAAAGGTCGGCGTCCCGAGCGCCTACATCTCCATGTTCGACGAAGTCAATGAAGGCACCGCGATCTTCAAGTGCGCGGAGGACACCTCAATGAGCCCGACGAACCAGTGGTTCCTCAATCTGGACGCGGACGGCAAGCATCTCTCGTCGGATTACTATCTGCGCCTCACCAACAATGGCGGCAAGATGCTCAAGGGGCAGCTTCCATTGCAAACACTCAACTCCACGCCGTTTGTGATTAACTCCACGATCGCCAACGGAACCTATCGCATCATTGGCCGGGGAAGCGGCCGCGCTCTGGATGTCGGCGGACAGCTGATCGCCAATGGCTCTCCGATCGATCTCTGGGACTATAATGCCGGCTCTAATCAACTTTGGAGTATTCAGTCGATTGGCAGCGGTCACTATAAAATTATCGGCGTCCAGAGCGGCCGCGCCCTGGAAGCAAATGGCCAGGGAACCGCGAACGGCACGGCAATCGATCTCTACGATTACAACACCGGCACAAACCAGCAATGGTCCATCGTTCCAACGGACAGCGGTTACTTCAAAATCATCGGCGTCCAAAGCGGCCGCGCACTGGATGTGAACGGCGCCGGGACGGCGAACGGAAGCGGGACGGAGCTGTGGGATTATAATGGCGGCCTGAACCAGCAGTGGAGCGTTGGGCCTCAGTAACACCTAGGGCTGGAATTATCAATGTGAAACATCGAAGAACGCCTGGCGAATGAAGAATGCCCGGCGATTAAAATCGCGGCTAGAAAAGCACGATGTGTCCCTTCGGACACTCCAGAAACCATTCGATTGCGTTTCTGGGGTGTCCGTGAGGGCTGTTTGTATCGGAGTGGTTATTCGCAAAGCCACCGCTCCAAATCAGGATCAATGCTGTGGTTTCGATGATGTAATTCTTGATTCTGGATATAATCGCGGACATACGGCACGTCCTGACGCGCCAGTGTGAAGGCGCCATAAGCTCCTTGCCATTTGAATGGCGTGGCCCCATTACCTCGCGCAGATGCAAGATGTGACGACGCCCCCTTGACTTGTTTTACCAAATTCGAAATCGATACTGTCGGCGGCAAATCGATCAGCAAATGCACATGATCGACCACACCGCCAAGCGCCAAAACATCCGCTCTCAATACGGCGCACTCACGCTGAATCGCCGTATAGACCTCCGTTTTTCGTTCACCCACCAACAACGGCAATCGGTCCCAAGTCGCCCACACAAGATGGACATAAACATATGTCGCAGTATCCCGCATTCGATTAATTCCTCTCTGGAGTGCCCGAAGGGGCACATCGTGCACTTCTAGGCGCGAATTTATTCGCCGGCTATCTTAGGGCATTTGGACTAACGGAATGCGCCATTAAATCGGCAAACCATATCAACCACTGGCTTCCTACTTGCGCAATGTTCAGCCGAAGTGATTAGATACTCACCACAAAACACACAATCCGGAAAGGCGGAATCAGAGAAAATAATCTACACGGCGACACAAGAAAGAGCCCGACCGCGCATCGCGCGGCCGGGCTTCTGATCTTAATCTACGGTGTCTTTACTGCGGGCTGAATGTCGCCGAGAAGTGCTGGTTTCCACTCGTCAGCGCGTCCGTGCCGGAGGCGTTGAGGCCGGTTCCGCCGCCCCAGTTGTAGAGGCAGCCGTCCTGAAGGCACGTGGCGGCGGTCATGCCGGCGGGAATCCCGCCAGGGTTGTTGCCGCCGGGAGTTCCGCCGGAGGAGACAGCCGTGTTGCGCTGGAATTTGGCGTGGCCGTCGGCGAACAGGTAATTCGCGCCGTCGGTATGGCGGCCGGTCAGGCTCTTATCGTAGAGCGAGTCGTACGGGCGTCCGCCAATCGGGCCGGTGTCGTACTTCGCCCACGGGTTGGGAATGTAGCCGCCACCGCCGTCGCCGCCATTTCCGGAGACGGAATAGTCGAGGCCGGACGTCACGGGATCGACGACGTCGCCAACCACGCCGGAGACTTCAAAGTACATCACGGTGGACGCCGAGGCGTTCAGCGCGGCGACTGTGCCGGAGGCGGGAGTCAGCAGGGAGCTGAGATTGGAATTGTAGCCGTAACTGATCGGGACGCGGGCGTCGGGGGACGTCGTGGAATCGTCCGGACACTTCATCATTCCAACACTTTTGATATACGGCATCACGCGGCTCGCCCAGCCATGCCCGCCGTTGCCGTTATCGCATGCCATAAACGTCTCGTCGTTGTCCTGCACGTACTGCAAGACCGACAGGCCCAGCTGCTTTTGGTTCGACAGGCAGCTGATCTGCCTGGCCTTTTCACGCGCCTTCGCGAAAACGGGGAAGAGGATCGCGGCTAATATCGCAATGATTGCGATAACTACGAGTAACTCGATCAGTGTAAATCCCTTGTGGTGCTTCATAAATGTCGTGCTCCTTTGATGGCAAAAAATAATCCGTGGAGGTGATGAGGCGCATCAAGAAGCTCAGTCCTCTTGCGCTTATCATTACCCCCATATCATATCTTATCTACAGAGGAGCGTCAATACGGCTCACGTGACGCGCTTATGTGCTCACGTGATCTACAGGATTTCCACAATTAACGCTAAAGCCTGCTGTGTCAATTCCCGGACACCCGGAGCCGATCCAGTGTCATTGTGATCTTGGTGCTCTTCCCGGCGGGCAGATGCACGATCCGGGCAATATCTCCGAGCGGCGAGGCGCTTATCGCTGCCGCGCTGGAGATCGTTTTGATCCCGCCACGATCGATCAGTGTGATCTTTTGATCGGTATCCGACTTCAGCGTACAAGTCACTGAATTGCCGTTGGCGTCCCAGCGCAGGCTCTGGATCGTCACACGGTTGCGCCCCTTCACACCCGCAATCTCTCCCTGATCGAGCGACTGCGGAAGGGCGGGCAGCAGTTCCAGCACGCCGGGGCGGGAGGAGATCAGCATCTCCATCATGACGGCCGGGACGGTGTTGCATACATCGGCGCAAAAGATATCGTGATTGGCGTTATGCGATGCAAAAAGACTGTCGAAGTAATAGCCGTTCTTGAAGAGATGGAGCAGCTTGGCGTTGACCGCCGCATCGTTATTGACACCCGCCGCAATGAATGCGCTGTGCAGGTAGCCGTGGCCCGTACCATAATCGAATTGATCCTTCTTGGCAAGTGTGGTTGACGCCGACTGGAACATGGTGGGGTCCGTCTCGGGCGTGATCTCCCGGAACGGCCAGACTCCCAGCAGATGGCTAGAATGCCGATGATTATAGTTGTCTTCCAAGGCCGGCCACGACCACTCCTGCAAGGCGCCGTCGGAATTGATCAAATAAGGCGGCAGCTTGCTCAGAATCTTGGACCAGCGCTCCAATCCCTTCCCAGTCCCCCGTTCGACTTTCAAGATTTTGCACGTCTCAACCAGCGCCGTCAGCGCGAACTTCGCCCCGGCGATGTCGAACGAAGAGTTATTGACCAGTGAGACATGGACGTTGGCCGGCTGGTTCTCGGGGGAAACGGACCCGGCGAAGATATACTTGCCGTTGGCGTCGGTTTTGGTTAGGAAGTCCTCGTAGAAGTAGCCCATGTCTTTGAGCAAGGGATAGAGGCGATTTTTCAGGAACTGTGTGTCGCCAGTGACCAGATAGTGCTCCCAGAAGGGATAAAGCAGCCAGCCTTCCTCGCCGGTCGCGTACTGGTAGGGATAGAAGTCGCTGATCCCAGCCATCAGCCCCGATCCCGCCGCCGGCGTGTTTCCGCCGGCCACCATTCCCCGACAGCCGAGCAGTTTGCGCGCGTTGGTCTCGAAGTCGGGACGCCAGGATTCGTTGATCTTGAAGTAACCCTCCATCGCTTCGGGCATATCTCCGATATTACCGCCGGCCACTTGCAGGTTGAGATTGGCGTCCAAATGGTAGAAGCCGCCCCACCCCGCGCCGCAGTCGGCGGTCCAGATACCGAGGAGGTCGGGGGGTGTTTGATCGCTGCTGGACGAGAGGTAGTAGTACCGGCCCGCATCGAAGATCCGCTCCCACAATGCCTTGGTCGCGGTCAGCGAAGTCTTCTGTAGCGCCAGCAATTCTTCGTTCGTCCGGGCGCGATCCGTGTCCGTGGCGTTCAAATCAAGGCGCACTCGATTGTAGATCTTTTGGTGGACTGCTTTATGGCGCGCAAGAAGCTTTTGATAATCGGCAGGCAGCGCGGCGAGCTGCGCTTGAATCTTGCGCTGACCCCAATGCGTTTCGCAGTTCTCGTAATACTTCGCCGTGCGCGTCAACAAGATCACGGAGTCGGCGTTGACGATGTTCAGCACGTCCCCATTGACGCTCTTCGAGCCACCGACCGTCACCACGCGCGTCACGCCCTCATATCCCGTATTGCTGGGATTGGGCGAGTATTTGACCCGCATATTGAGCTCATCGGCGCTCGCAATGCTGTCGAATATCATATCGCGCGGAAAACCCATCTTGGCTTCCGTCGTCAGCTGAACCGAGCAAGTGATCTTCGCGCCACGCGGCGCCGTGAGATACTGCACGGTCACATTGTCCGGGCGCGAGACAATTGCGCGGCGCACCCATGCGCCGCGCCGATCCGTCCAATGGACGGCGATCTCTCCCGTCTGGAAGTCGCAAGTGCGCGAATATTGGCTGACGGCGCCGTCTTCCGGCGTGGTGATCCGCATTTCATATCCGGGATGCCGGTTCCCCTCCCCGCCCCCTTGGTACTGCGCGGACTTCACGGCCAGATCGTTCGCGGCGGCAAAATCTCCGGCGGCGCAGAGGCTCTTGATCGATTCCAAGTCGGCGGCGCTCACCTGCGCGAACGACCGGTCGTTCGTTTTTGCGAGATTGAAGCCGCGATCGTTGTAAACGACGGTCTCGTGGAGGGGGTCGCCGAAGACCATAATCCCCATCTTACCGTTGCCGGAGAGAAATGCGTTTTCCCACTCGCCGTATTCCATGGGGTAATTGTGCGAAACTCCCATGCGCTGGGGATTGTATCCGCCCGCAAAGCATGGCTGAACGCAGACGGATAAGAACGCTAAAATCAATATCAGATGGGCAAGAGTGTGTCGGAGCGTCATTTCAAACTTCCTATGTGAATAGGAATATTATAGAGTAAAGCATCGTGACAGTCAATTTGGGGATTGTGACTTCTCATGTGCGTTTGTGATGCAATTTGGCGTCGGCGTTCATTCATTCTTTACTTAGGGTTTGACGTTTGGTTTCAGAGTGCGTTCTAAGAACGCATCGATCATGGCGACATTGTCCGGCTGCATGAACTCCGGTCCGCCATGTCCCGCGTCGGGGATGATCTTCAGCGCGACGTCCGTTCCCGCCGCCTTGAGCGCATCGTAAAGTTTCTGGCTTTGCGCGACCGGAACCAGCGGATCTTTCCCCCCGTGCATGATCAGAAAAGGCGGCGCATTCTTAGATACGAACGTGATGGGACTGGCGTCGGAGGCGAGCTTCAGATTATCGGCGTCGCCTAAAAACTTTTTCACCATTCGGAGGCCGTCCGGGTTAACGATAGTGCTCTTATCCACCGGCCGAATATCTGTTGGGCCATACCAATCCACCACAGCCTGAACCGCGCTCGACTCTTTCTTCCAGCCGCCGTCGCCTGCCAGCCGCTTTACTTTCGGCGTTAACCCCAGCAGAGCGACCAGATGGCCTCCCGCCGAATCCCCCCAAACGCCGATACGCTTTGCATCGATATGATACTTTGCCCCGTTCGCCCGCAGAAACCGAATGGCGCATTTACTGTCCTGAATCTGCGCCGGATATTTCGCGACATCCGACAAGCGGTAATCGATAGAGCAGAAGACATAGCCAAGCTTATTGAAATGGTCGGCCGGGCCAAGCTGATTCGACCGATTTCCCGCCTCCCATCCGCCCCCATGGATATAGACCACGACCGGCAGATTTCCCACGGCGTCCTTAGGCATATAGATATCCATGAGCTGCTCTGGCCCGGATGCCGTATAGGGAATGGTAATAAACGCGGGATCGTCGGCCCTCGCGACAGGGGCGAACGCCAGAACGGCTCCGGCGATGACGGCGGTGCGGCGAATCCAAGTTTGCATTGGTATCAACATGAACGATCCTTTCGGTTTCAAGAAACGGCGACTTTCACAGTCTTAATCAGGCGGCGAGAAGTAAATGGTTATTTCTATAGAGTATATCACAGGAAAGATCTTCGATGGGAAGATTGGGAAATCAGTGGGTGAATGGCAGGAATCCGCGCTGCCGAAACTCGGTTGGCGTCATGTGCGTCACCTGGCGAAAGGCATGGACGAAGTTGGAGTATTCGGTATAACCTAGCTGCGCGGCGATGGTCTTGATCGGGGCGTTTGTGTCCTTGAGCAGCAGGCAGGCCCTGCGCATTCTCTGTTCGAGACAGAATTGGCGAGGAGACATGCCGACATGACGCTGAAAGCAGCGGGACAGATGCTCACGGCTCACGCCCAAGGCGCGCGCGACATCCTGAACCAGAACATCCTCACCGGTGCTCATCATCGGGATGGCGCGGCGGACCAACTCAATCACTGGATCGGTCTCCTCGCGCGCGCGCCCGGCCGCCATCAGGGCCAGCAGCAGTTCCATCACCATCTGCGCCCCGTCCGCAACATGGATGTTTGTGATCGAATGACCGTTGGCCTCGTATGCCAGCAGGCGCTTGATGATCGGCGTGTCGGGCGCCAGCGCGTACACCGGTCCGTATTTCTTGACCAGGGCGCGCGTCATCGCGTGGGCGGGCAAGCCGTTGAAGTTGAGCGCCAGAAAACGCCACGGCTCGCTCTCCTCCGGAGGGTAGAAATAAGCAGCGTCCGCATTGTCCTTTTCCACGAGGAAGGCGTGTCCGGCTGGAAGGGCGTAAGTCCCCGATTTGTCGTTGAATCCTCCCACGCCGGAAAGCGTGTAGCAAAAATATCGGTAATTCTCAAATTGGCTGTACCGACAGTCGTTTCGGTACAGCGCATTGCGCACGACCTGAACGCTGACATCAACAGGACGCGGCAGCATCGGCGCGTCTTCCAGCACATGAAAATGGGTGCGCCAGAGATGCTGGAATGTCGTAAAATGCAGGCGTCCGTGACCGTCCAGTTCCTCGGGAGAAACTTCGGCTGTCGCCAGAGGAGCAAGCGCATCGACGCTCAGACAAGAGGCGGAAGATTCATTCATCGGCGGCGGCTTTCCGTGCGGGGGAGATCACAATCGCACATAAAAGATCACATCTTAGACATTGACGCTTCTGAGCAGACATTGTATCATAAAAGTCCAAAGATCACACCGCGCCGACGGTATCGCCCGCATCGCCATTTCGGACGTCGTATCTCGAAAGAACTTGTCATGATCATTAAACACACGGCCGCCCTTTGCGCGGTCGTCCTCGCCGCCGCGCTGGGACATGCCGCCGCCGCGCCCGCCAGCCCATCACAAGCATCGTGGATGCTCGGCCCGTTCGCCAAGGCCGACGGCGCTAACCCGATTTTGAAGCCCAGCCCGGATACACTCTTCGACTGCCCCATGACCAAAACAAAGATCGCCTGGGAGCACGACCATGTGTTCAACCCGGCGGCGGTCGTGCGCGGGGGTAAGGTCTATATCCTCTACCGATCCGAGGACAATTCCGGCGACGGCATCGGCAACCACACCTCGCGCATCGGCCTCGCCGAAAGCAAGGATGGCCTGCACTTCACCAAGCGCCCCACACCAGTGCTGTTTCCCGATGAAGACGATCAAAAGTCCAACGAATGGACGGGCGGCTGCGAAGACCCACGCATCGTGGAGACGGACGACGGCGGATATCTTCTGACATACACTCAGTGGAACCGCAGGACGGCGCGGCTGGCGTCAGCGACCTCCCGCGATCTTATCCACTGGACGAAGCACGGTCCCGTGCTCGCCAAAACATGCAACGGCAAATTTCTAGACGTCTACTGCAAGTCCGGCGCGGTCGTCACCCGACGCAAGGGCGACCATTTGATCGCCGCGAAGATCGACGGCAAGTACTGGATGTATTTCGGCGAAGGCGCGGTCTATGCGGCGACCTCCACAAACCTGACAGACTGGGATCCGGTGCTGGATGATCGCGGCGAATGGAAGCCACTGCTGAAGACGAGAGCCGGGCATTTCGACAGCGCCCTCGCGGAATCGGGCCCGCCCGCCGTCATCACGGACAAAGGCATCGTCTTTCTCTACAACGGCAAAAACGCCGACGCGAATGGCGACCCCACCGCCCACCCGGGAGCCTACTCCGGGGGTCAGGCTCTCTTCGATGCCCATGACCCAACCCAGCTCATCGAACGTACCGACGGCTGTTTCATCACCCCCGAACGCCCCTACGAAACCAGCGGCCAGTACGCGGCCGGCACGGTGTTCATCGAAGGACTCGTGCATTTCAAGAAAAAGTGGTTTTTGTATTACGGGACCGCTGATTCATTTGTCGCGGCGGCGGTTGCTTCGGAATAATCAACGCCATCAAGCGTCGCGGGTATAAAACCCACGCCTGGGAGCGGCAAGAGCCGCTAATCGTCCGTGCCGGACGAGCATAAATGAAAACCCAAGGACAACAGCCTATTTTGTCCGTCCGGCACGGACGGTTAGATGCGGAGCATCTCCCAGACGTGGGTTTCATACCCGCGGTTCCGACCCGATTATAAAACCCGCAGGCCTTGATTATCAGGAATCACCCACAAAATGCGCCCAATCTCTCTCGCCCTAGCCGCCCTAATTCTAACGCCGCACATTGCCCACGCCGCCGGCCTCCCGCCCGCCGTCCCTCTTTCCAGTGGCTGGAAATTGCAGGACGCCGCTAAAATCGACGCGACCGGCGGCGTCGTTTCCGGGACGCAGTATCAACCGTTGGGCTGGTACAACGCCGTCGTCCCCGGCACGGTGCTCACGACGCTGGTTCACGCGGGCGTCTACCCCGAGCCTTTGTACGGTGAGAACAACCGGACGATCCCCGAAAGTCTGAACAAGACCTCCTACTGGTATCGCACGTCGTTCACTGTTCCCAAAAGCTATGGAGGCAAGACAGTCTGGCTCAAGTTCGATGGGATCAATTACGCGGCGTCCGTGTGGGTGAATGGGAAGAACGCCGGTGAGATTAAGGGCGCATTCACGCGCGGCGTGTTTGATATTACGCCGTATGTGACGGCAGGGAAGTCGGGCGTGCTGGCCGTGCTAGTCCAGCCCCAGCCGCACCCGGGCGTACCGCATGAACAGACGCAGGCGGGCGGAGTCGGGCCAAATGGAGGGATCACGGCGATTGACGGGGCCACGTTCCTCGCCTCGATCGGATGGGACTGGATGCCGGGCATTCGGGATCGCAATACGGGGATCTGGCAGGACGTTTCGCTCTACGCCACCGGCCCTGTCACTCTCGCCGACACGTATGTGATTTCGGATCTGACCACGCCCAAGCTCGATATCGCCGATCTGACCGTACAGACGATGGTGCGCAATACGACAGGCCAATCACAGGCGGGCGAGCTGGTCGGAGCGTTCGGTGGGGTCACGTTTCGTAAAGCCGTAACACTGACGCCGTCCGAAACAAAGCGGATCACTTTGACCGCCGCCGACACGCCACGGCTGCGCGTCCGAAATCCCAAGCTCTGGTGGCCCAATGGCTACGGCCCGCAAAATCTCTATCATCTGAAACTGCAATTCTTTGCAAAGAACGATGTCTCCGATGAAACGGATACGAACTTCGGCGTTCGCAAGATCACTTACGAAGTCCCGACTTCGGAGAATTTAACCCTGTCGGTCAACAATGTTCCGATCCTGGCGCGCGGCGGCGACTGGGGTATGGACGACGCGATGAAGCGAATCCCGCTCAAGCGACTCGACGCCCAGATTCGCATGCACAAGATCGCCAATCTCAATATGATCCGCAACTGGGTCGGGCAAAGCACCAGCCAGGATTTCTACGACTGCTGCGACAAGTATGGGATTTTGCTGTGGGACGAGTTCTTCCAGCCGAACCCCGGCGACGGCCCCAATCCCACCGACGAGGCGCTGTACCTGGCGAATGTCCGCGAGAAGATCCTGCGATTCCGAAGTCATCCGTCCATCGCCCTCTGGTGCGGACGCAATGAAGGCCCGCCGCCGCCGGGGATCAATGCCGGGATTCAGGCCCTCATGACCGAGCTGGACCCAAAGCGGCACTACCAGCCCAGCTCCACCGACGGGCGCGGCGTGCATTCCGGCGGCCCGTATTTTTACCAGGAACCGCGCAAGCTGTACAGCTTCAATGAGCCGTTCAAGACCGAGATCGGCGGCGTTTCCGTCCCCACCCTCGAAGGCGTCCGGGCGATGATGCCGGAGCGTGATTGGACCTCAATCAACGACGATTGGGCGGAACACGATCTGGCCGGAGGCGCGCAGGGCGGCGATTGGTACCCCAAGCGTCTGGGCGAGCGCTTTGGTAAGGCCGCAACGTTCGAAGACTTCATCCGTAAGGCGCAGCTCGCGAACTACGAATACCACCGGGCGGTCTACGAAGGGCGCAGCTCCAAGATGTTCGCGCCCGCCTCGGGAGTGATCCTCTGGATGAGCCACCCCGCGCAGCCCAGCTTCGTCTGGCAGCTCTACGGCTATGATCTGGAGCCCAACGCCTCGCTCTTCGGCGCCCGCAAGGGCAACGAGATGGTGCATATCCAGCTCAATCAAAACGACTGGCGGCTGATGGCGGTCAACAATACATCCCAGCCGCTCGCAAATCTCACCGCCACGGCCACTGTGCTGAATCTCGACGGCTCTGTCCAATACACGCACGACTTCCCCGTTGCGGCGGCGGCGACTGCAACGAGCGATGTGGGCGCGATCGACTGGCCCGCCACTCTTTCGCCTGTCCATTTCGTGAAGCTCACGCTGCGCGATGACCAAAAACGCCTCGTCTCGGAGAATTTCTACTGGCGCGCCGATCCCACGCATGAAGACGACTTTACGGCCCTCAATACTCTGCCCACGGTTACCCTTACGGCGAGCGCCGTGCGGCGCGACATGGACGTCAATCGCCAGATCGTTGTCACGCTCAAGAACCCGGCCAAAGTCGTGGCGCTGATGGCGCATCTCCAATTACGCCGCCAGACCAGCGGCGAGCGCGTGCTGCCGGCCTTTTACAGCGACAACTACGTTTCGCTCCTGCCCGGCGAAATGCGCACAATCACCATCGACGCCGCGAAATCAGACTTCGCCGGCGAGGCGCCGCAGGTTGTGATCGACGGATGGAATGTAACCGTCGCAAAGAAGAGCGCCAGCCCAAACGACGTCGGCTTCGCGCCTAACAGCCACGCCGCCGAAACGCACACGTTTGTGCGAAACGTCAAAGTGCTGAAAAATGTCAACTCCGGCGGCCCGGCACTGGGAATATTCTCGGGGGATGGAGATTTCGAGGGCGGGAATGTGTTTGCGTCGGACACGATCGTCGACGTCTCGGCGGCGGGAGCGGGCACAGCGGCCCTCTACCAGACGGAGCGCTGGGGCGCCCTTACCTACCAGCTCCCCGTGGAGCCGGCGGACGCGAAGAAGCCCGTGACGGTGCGGCTGCACTTCGCGGAAAACAAGTTCGACGCCGCCGGCCAGCGCAAGTTCGCCGTCGCGATCAACGGCAGGCGCGTGCTCGATGAGTTCGACATCTTCGCCGAGGTGGGCGCCAAGACGGCTCTGATCAAGGACTTTCCCGGGGTCGTCCCAAACGCCGACGGAGAGATCGTGATCGACTTTCTGCGTGGATCGGCGGACGAGCCTAAGATCTGCGGCGTTCAGGTTCTATGACCGATCCCCGCGCGGTATTCGCGCGGGGTGACGCCCACGCCTTTTCGGAAGACGTGCGTGAAGTAGGACGGCTGTTCGAACCCGGCGGCCGCCGCAATCCGGGTAATCGGCATGTCCGTCGTGGCGAGCAGCAATTTGGCGTGCTCCAATCGAATATGCCGCAGGTAGTCGCTCGGCGCGCGGCCCATCGCCGCTGAGAAGACCTCCGTGAAACGGTCCGCCGAAAGAAAGACCGTCGCCGCGATCTGCTCGATCCGCAGCGGCTCGGCGAACCGCTCCTCCATAAAACGCAGCGCCGTCGCCAATGTCTCCTCGGACTTCGGCGCTTTCACGATTGCGGCGCCCTTTTCAAGCTCCACGTTTTCCCCGCAAAATCGCGTCAGATGCACCAGCAGCTCCATGAATAAAGCGCGTGTCATCAGCGCGTTTCCGTAATCCCCCAGCAGCCACTCCGCATGCAGCGTGTCGACCAATTGCGTTATCCGCGCATACTGCGCCGGATTGAGGTGCAGCAGGCGGCCGCCGCCAGCGTCCGCGCGTCGGCCGGACAAAGTGTCTCCCACAAGCAGCGGCAGAAAGCCCGGCGTGGCGCGCAGCCAGTCCATTTCCAGCGATGTGAAAAGGTCCGTGGTGAAGTAAAGCGCATCGAGGATCAATTGCTCCGCCTGCCGATAGGCGTGAACGGACCCGGGGCGCATGATATAGACATCGCCGCGTGAGACGCTGTAGGACACGTCGTCGATCACATGACGTCCGGAGCCTTGACGGACGAAGTACAGGCCATAAAAGTCTTCGTGATGGTTGGTGTGCGTCAGCAAAAGCGGCTCGCGATCCAGATCGTCTCGCCGGCTGATCAAAGGCAGCAGGCGATCCACCGCGTCCACAGCTTGCGTGTTGATGTTTTCAAAACGATTTGAATTGACGGGGTTTTCCATGAGACGCCGTGAAACTGATACTATTCGCCGGATAACTGATATTCGCAACTTGGGTCGGCCGCTATAATAGAATTCAAGAATAGTATAGCTCCATCTTTGTCCCAAACAGCAAATTTGTCCTCACGGTAAGAAAATCATATGATGATGACACTCTCGAACCCCGAGGTTTCCTCGGCAACCCAAGATACAAACTCGGTGATCGTCACCCATCTGCGCTGCGAGCACGCCGACAGCCCCACATGCGTCGACAATCTCGCGCCTCGGCTCAGCTGGGAGATCGACGCCCAGCAGAGAGGCTGGATCCAGAGCGCCTACCGGATTTGGGTCGCGTCCGATCCCCAGATTCTGACCGAAGGCAAAGCGGACCTTTGGGATAGCGGAAAGGTGGAATCCGGGCAAACGACGGAAATCACCTATGCAGGACGAACTCTCCATTCCGGCGAACGCTGCTGCTGGAAAGTGCAGGTCTGGGATCAGACCGGCGAGTCGGGCGCCGTCAGCCCGGCGGCCATCTGGCGAATGGGGCTGCTGCATCCCTCGGACTGGAAGGCCGCCTGGGTCGCCGCCGATCTGGCAAGGGACGAAACCGTGGATGGGCTGATCCTCCCTCCATGCGCTTACCTTCGACGAGAGTTCGTTGTCGATCAGCCGATCAAGTCGGCGACGGTCTTCGCGACCGCGCGCGGCGTTTACGAACTGCATTTGAACGGCGCGAAAGTCGGCGATGCGCTGCTCAGCCCCGGCTGGACCGATTACAATAAACGCATCCAATATCAGTCCTATGACGTGACCGATCTGCTGACCTCCGGCGCCAATGCGCTGGGGTTCGTGCTTGGCGACGGGTGGTACAGCGGCTATGTCGGGTTTGACCACAAGCGCGACCATTATGGCGACCGCCCCCAGCTTCTCGCACAGCTCGTTCTTGAATACCCGGACGGGTCACGCGAGTTCGTCGCCACCAACGGCGGCTGGCATACAAGCTTCGGCCCGATCGAATACTCCGACTTTTTGATGGGCGAACGTTACGACGCACGCCTGGAGATCGACGGATGGAGCCTTCCGGGGTTTGCGGATTCTGAGTGGGCGTCTGTCCTGGTTCAGGAAGACGTCGTGACATCGCCCAGCCACCCCGCGCTGGTCGGCGATCCCGGGCCGCCCATCCGGGTCACGGAGGAACTGCGCCCGATCGCGATCACGCAGCCCACCCCGGGAGCATATCTTTACGACATGGGCCAGAACATGGTCGGCTGGACAAGGCTCCAGGTAGAAGCGGCCGCCGGAACGCTTGTTCAGATGCGCTTCGGCGAGATGCTCAATCCCGATGGAACGCTTTACACAGAGAACCTTCGCACGGCGCGCGCGAAGGACACCTATATTTGCAAGGGCGGCGGTGTGGAGACCTTCGAGCCACACTTCACGTTCCATGGCTTTCGCTACGTGGAAGTCACGGGCTATCCGGGTGAACCGGGGCTGGACGCGATCACGGGGTACTTTGTGGGTTCTGATGCGCCCGGCGACGGAACGTTCACCTGCTCGGATCCGATGGTCAACCAACTGCAAAGCAATATCCTTTATGGGCAGCGCGGCAACTTTCTGAGCGTTCCCACCGACTGCCCGCAGCGCGACGAGCGCCTGGGATGGCTTGGCGACGCCCAGGTATTCGTTCGCACCGCGACCTATAATCGTGACGTCCACTCGTTCTTTAACAAATGGATCCAGGATATGGAGGACGCCCAGTCCCCCGAAGGCGGATTCCCCGAAGTCGCTCCCCGCATCGTGGCCACCAACGACGGCGCCGCCGCCTGGGGCGACGCCGGCGTGATTGTGCCCTGGACGATCTACCAAGTCTACGGCGACACGGCGATCATCACAAAGCATTGGGCGGCGATGACGCGCTGGATGGATTATCTCACCAGCGTCAACCCGAACGGCCTATGGGAGAACCGGCGCGCCAGCGATTTCGGCGACTGGCTCTCCATTGCCGCTGACACGCCCAAGGATGTCCTCGCCACGGCGTACTACGCCTACGACGCCTCCCTGATGGCGCGCATGGCGCGCGCCCTAGGCCGCACGGACGAAGCCGCGCAGTACGACGCTCTCTTCGCGCATATCAAACAGGCCTTCAACGAAGCGTATGTAACGCCGGACGGGAAGATCAAGGGCGACACGCAGACCTGTTATCTGATTGCCCTTTACTTCAATCTGCTGCCGGATTCGCTTCGTCCACTGGCGGCGAAGCATCTGGTCGACGATATCGCCGCCAAGAACGGCCATCTGTCCACGGGATTTGTCGGCGTCGGCTATCTCTGCCCCGTGCTGACCCAGATGGGCTATAACGACGTCGCTTACCAGCTGCTCCTTAATGACACATTCCCAAGCTGGGGCTTCTCGATCCGGCAGGGCGCCACGACGATCTGGGAGCGATGGGACGGCTGGACTCCGGAAAATGGCTTCCAGGATGTGGGTATGAACTCGTTCAACCACTACTCCCTCGGCTCGGTCGGCCAGTGGCTCTACCAGTTCGTGGCCGGCATCGATACGGAAACGCCCGGTTTCGGCAAAATCGTCATCGCGCCCAACCCTGGCCCCGGCCTGACCTCCGCAAGCGCGGTCTACCAATCGGTCCACGGTCCGATCGCGAGCGCCTGGACCCAAGGCTCTCATGGCCTGACGCTGGATGTCACGATCCCCGCCAATACCACCGCGACGGTGTTCGTCCCCACGGACAATCCAAGCTCGATCACCGAGGGCGGCAAAGCTGTCGACGAAGCGCCCGGCGTGCAATTCCTGCGCCACGAAAACGGCCGCGCGGTCTACGCTGTCGGATCAGGCGCGTACGCCTTCACGGCGCGTTAATTATTAGCGCAAAGATCGAGGCGTATACGCGTCTCGATCTTTGGTGTGAGTCGCCATTCGTCATCGTGAAGCAATATGAAATACGGCATTTTAATTTTCCTGTTGGGCATCGCTTTGACAGTCAAGTCGACGGCGCAATCGAGCGACCGGATAGACCGCTGGGGCAAAAACTCTTTCATCTCGGCGCCCTCCTCGACGCTCAATGGCGTCAAGCCGCTGGCCAGTTGGATCTGGGATTCCGGACCCGAAAACCCTCAAAACACTTATCTGCTTGTTCGTAAGTCTTTCCATCTGGGAGAGCTTCCCAAAACGGCCAATGCGTTCATTTCCGCCTATGCCTACGCCGATGTCTATATCAATGGCAAGCTGCTGGAACGCTGCCCGATGAACTGCGATCCGGAGTATCAGTGCTACGATCACTTCAGCGTATTGCCTTACCTTCACAAAGGCGACAATTGCATCTCGGCGGTCGTACAGAATTTCGGAATTGGGCTGCACTCCCAGATGAACGCCCGGGGCGGTTTTTTCTTCCAGGGAAAGCTAGACTTCGCCGCCACTCCATCGATCAATATCTTGAGCGATAGCAGCTGGAAAGTGACCCAGGCCAAGGCCTGGAATACACAAACACGTTTGCGGGACCCCAACGCGCACCTGATTGGATTTGTCGAAGAATTTGACGCACGGCTCTGGCCCGAAGGCTGGCAAAATCCGGAATTCCACGATTCGGCCTGGGAGAACGCCAAAGTCATCGGCGTTCCTCCGGTGGCGCCGTGGAACAGCATGGTGGTAACCGAACGTCCGCGTCTGATCCGAAAAATCGTCAAGCCGGTTCGTAAATGGAAATCAGGCAAGGTGATGGTTTATGATTTTGGGGTGGAAATTGTTGGTTATCCGCAATTCGCCGTCAACGCCGCCAAAGAAGGCCTCTCATTCGAAATCGGAACCGGCGAACGGCTGGATGAGAACAAGGCGCCCTTGCTGCGCGCCAGCAGCGATCATTCCGAGAAATACACGACAAAAAAAGGACGCCAGAACTGGCGGCCCTACACATGGTCGGGCTTCCGATATTTTTCGATCGAAAGCAGTCCGGACATCGAGATTAAGAATGTCAGCGCGGAATTTTCCTGCTATGACTACGAAATGGACAGTTCGTTTGAATGTTCCGATCCACAGCTGAACGAGTTCTGGAAGATCGGGAAACACACCATGCGGATCAATTCGATCGATACGTTCGAAGATCCATGGCGTGAACACACGCAATATATCGCCGGCGACTCGCGGTATATGATGATTTACGGAAACTACGCCTTTGGCAAAAGTTCAAGATTTTTGTCGGCCTATAACCTCCTCTGCGGCGCCCAATCGCAGCGCTGGCGCAATGACGGAGCCATACGCACCCGCTATCCCACCGATTATTTTTTGCAGCCCGGCAGCTCCACCTATATCGCGGATTATCAGCTCGAATGGGTGCTGATGATGCATGAGTATTTCCTGTATTTTGGAAAAGACCCGCTGATTGAGAACTTATATCCCAACCTGAAAAAAGCGATGGAGTATTTCCAGCCGTTTGTGGATTCCAAAACAGGTTTGCTGGCCAATCTCCCCGGCTGGATCGTGCTCGACTGGCCCAATACCTATGGCATGGAGATGAAAAGCATCATCACTGGGATCAACTGCCAGTACTATGGAGCGCTGAATGCGGCCGCGGCCATCGCCGCCGACTTTGGGCATGACGAAAAGCAGGCGAAAATCTGGAAAGATCAGGCCGAGGCGCTCAAGCAAAACATCAATAAAAAACTGTGGTCGGAAAAAGACCGGGCTTACTGGGATAGTTACTGTAGTTTAGCGGTTTTGGAGGGTTGAAGATTTGAGGAGACGGGAATCGATATTCCAAAAACTTCCTGCCAGAGGTTATGGATATGATCCCGTCTCCCGAATGGGCGGCTCTTTTGGAACCG
>NZ_JBDSQY010000046.1:0-7459 GCF_039929585.1 Capsulimonas sp. | reverse complement strand
CATCGTGCACTTCTAGCCGCGAATTTATTCGCCAGGCATAGAGTTTGCATAAGAGCAAAACTCTCTCGGCGCTGCTGCTAAAGGATCGTGACGTTGAACCCTTCCCAGAGACCATGCCCCGGCCGGTTGGCGATCAGCGGATTGGCGCCGGCGTTTTCCGCACAGACAAACTCCTGATCGGAATTCGATTTGAGCGAGATCGATCCGTCCGTATTTTCGATCCACTGGAACGTTTCCCAGAGGCCGGCGGACGTTCGGTTGTTGATCAGCGCCGCTGCTCCCCCATTGTCGGCGCAGACATAGTTATTATTGATTTGCGCGCGCAGGGCGACGCAGCCGTTGCCCATATCGACCACGATAAATCGCTGCGCTGTTCCAACAGTCGTGCTGCTGGCGATCAGGGAGGTCGTTCCCGCAGCGCTGGCGGTGACGTATTTATTGTTCGCGCGTGACTGAAGGCTGATCGTGGATCCGACGGGGATCGTTCCACTGAGCTTCCAGTAGTTGACGTTCATGCCGCTGGTCTCGCAGACGAGGCGCACCGTGTGCGTGGAGCCGTTCGCGTAGGAGCCGAAGGAGCCGGCGTCGATCGTCGTCCAATTCTGCCAGCCTCCAGTGTTGGGCAACGTGACGCTTGGCTTAACCGAACCGTCAATCACGAAATGCAGGCGGCTGCTGGCGGTCGTGGCGGCGACACGCACCAGGAAGTGCTTGGCGCCCTGGATGGGGACGGCTTGCCATTCGAACCATTGGTTCGCCTGGATATTACCAACGTCGAAGCCACCGCCGGCGTCGGCCGTCGTCTCGATGGTGATTGGACCGTTTCGATAGTAGTTGGCGGGACCGCTGCGGGCGCCGCCGCCAAAGGTGTCGCATCCTTCGATTTCCTCCTTGAGATCCGCCGGAAACGGGTTATTGCTGTTCTTGCGCACGATATTCAGACGCTGGTTCGGATAGTCGTAATACGTGGAGCTGTAGCCCAGCGCCGCCCCTGCTGGATCGAGATTGCGGGCGCGAAACAGCGCCGCGTTCTCTTCCCAGTCCGTAAAACCTTCAATCAATGTGACTAAAGCCCCGGCGCCATGCGTGTTCTGCAGCGACGTGTCTAATTGAACGCCGTGGTTCGAATCCACCCAGTTCCCGAACGACGCCGTTTGATACTGCGGGCAGCACGCCCCGATCAGCGTGCTGTTGAAGTTCGTCATCGTGTAGCCGGGCGCTCCACTGGGGCTGGGGTTGAACCAATTTTGGGTCGCGTCAATCACTGCGGGATTGTTGCACGTGGTGTCATTGGACAGAGTATCGCCGGAGACGATGATATAGGGATTGAAGCCGAACGTGCTTTGGCATTGCTGACGGACATACAGCAGCGCCTGGGACATATTGCCCTGCATATTGCCAATAAAGTAACTATTCCCGGTCCAGATGATGATGACCGGGCGTCCGTTGATCTTGAATCGGTTGGCGTCCGGCACCGTCTGATAGAACAGCTTGTAATTGTAGTCCCACAGGTACTTCCAATTGGCGCTGACGCTGATATCGAAGGGCAGCGCGTTGCCAAATCCGCGGCCGTTCGCCTCGTTCCACTGCGCCGACCAGGAGCTGGCGTTGTCGTCGAAGATCGCCAGTTTGATCCGGTCGTTTAAGCCACGGTTGTTGAGCGCCGTGATCAACGGCGTGATCAAAGTCGGGCTCAGGCCGGTCTCGGGAAAAGAGCCGCGCAGGTTCGGACAAACGAAATCGACGCCGCTCGCGCCCAGCTCTTCGGCCCATTCGTCCCATGTTCGATTGGGATTGGCGGGGTCCGGATTGAACTGGGGCGTATTCGCCATCCCCGTATTTGGCCCCGAAAGGTCGTTGGAGTAGTTCCAGCCGCAGGTGACGCCCACGAACTGCGCATTCGCGACCGTGGCGCTCGCCAGCAGCGCCGCGATCGCTAAGAGTAAAACAGCAGCGTTTCTCATCGTTTCTCCTTATTCCGAAGTTTCGTATTCCATCATTGGATTTTGCACGAAGATATCATGTCGTTCGGACTGGGGCTGAGACCGGGGAAATTGGGCGTGTCCGACGTCAGTGTCCAAGAGGCGCCGGTGAAGTTGTCATCGGAATAGGCAACGACTTTCCAGCCAAAGGGAATGCGCATCGAAGACGCCCAGTCATTGGGAACGCCCTTGGCGGCGAGCTGCGCCAGGGTGTAATTCCCCTTCGCCAGGCTTTGGCTTGCCGCGCCACTATACAAGGTGTCTTGATAGAACGTGACGCCGGAGAGCGTGAACGGTGTGGGATGTGTCGTTTGATACGGAATCGATCCCTTGATCATCTTGCCGCCGTCGCAGGTCAGGCGCAGGTAGTAATCGGACGAGACGTGGACGCCGTCGGCGTCGAGCGTGAGAAACCAGTTGTTCGCCGGGATCATGGACGTATCTTCAGCGCACTTGAAGATCGATGTCGCTTCGTTCATCTCATCGAACATCGAGATATAGACACTGGATGCGCCAGCGTTTCTCATCGCCGCGAACTGCGCCCACATGAAGTCGCCGTGATTCCTGGGGTACTGATTTTTGGGAGAGGCCGGACCGTTACTGTTGAAAAATGAGGTGCCGGGATAGGCGTCCGGCTGATAGTCCATTCCGTGGGCATTGCAGTAAGCCAGATCGCCGGAAACCCAGGGCTGATAACTGGCGTCCACCACCCGACCGACCGCCCAGGCCATCACCATATTGCACGCCGTGTAGACGTTCGCATAGTCCGCACGGGAGTCGCCGCTGTTGGTGCGCCACTGGCCGGGAACGCCGCCGATCACATAGCAGCCCTGGTTCTTGAACCAGTTGACGAGCGCCAGCCCGTCCGCCGGGCTGAGCGAAAACCATGTGTAACCGAGTCCCCAGAGGCACACCACGGGTTTTCCATTTTGCTTGGCGTACGCCGAAGAGGAGGTCAAATGAAGGGTGTTGACGATCGTGTTCGTCCAGTCGGATTGCAGCTGCGCCGTTCCGCCGGACATGTCGTACATGATGTAGAACTTGCGCCCGGTCGCCTGTGCGGCGTTCATCATCTTGACGGCCACGCCGTCCCGCTGCGCCTTGATGGTGCTGCCTGGCGTGATTTCATTGCCAAATCGCTGCAGCGCCGCCGTATCAATCCCATTCTGCGCCATCCAATTGAAATGGACATTCACCGTCGATTGATCGTAGGAAGAGAACATCTTCGCCGGCTGACCGTTGCCAAGATTCGAATACGTGGTCTGGTAGGACTGCGTGTACTCCCGCATATCGGGCCAGTTCTCCAGGTTCATATGGCCCCAGTTGTTGACGGGCGAGCCGTCCCCCATCGCCGAGAACCATCCCTGATACCCGACCGTCACCTTGCCGACGACATCACCGGGCGGACTTGCGGCGTGAGCCGGGCCACCGAAGCACAATGCGAGTAATATGGCTCCGACACTTCGAAGCCTCGCCCCGATTTTTCGATTGGACATCAATTGTTCTCCTTTGAATTTAAACAATAGATTGCGATTATATTTAAAGAAACATAACGTAAATTCGGCTCGCCGCGAAAACGGCGAGCCGAATATGGAAAGAGACTGAGATTACGGCGCCCATTTTTTGCGCAGGTCCGCAAGGTCCTGCGTGGCGCCGGGCGAGTAGTTGTCGCAGTTTAAGCCGCCTGACAACCACATCCCATTACACGAACCGCCGTTGTTGTCCGTGAAGACCCCCCAAGCGTTGACCTGCCCGTTGGCGCCCGCCGTTTGCTCCGGGCGAACGGCCTTCGCATGCCCATCACAATACACAACGTTCATTGTGCCCGTGTTGTGGCAGAACCCCTCTTTGGCGAAACTACTCGAATCGTGTCCATCCCAATAGGACCAACCAAGCGACGTATAGCCGGCGCCATTCCCTGCCGGCGGAGGGGCGCTGCCATTGGCGTAGGCGATGGACTCGCCGATCATGATCTTGTTGGAGGGCTTATCAATGAAGCCGCTGTTGTGAGGAGCTCCGTAGTAGGTTTTGTCGAACAACTGCATATTGAGCGCATATGAGGTGAAAGCGTCATCGGTCGTTGCGTAGTTCATCGAATACTTGTTGAACGGATTGCTCGGGCAGGCCCAAACGTTTTTGGACTTGATATAAGGGAGCGTAAGCAGCATGGTGTTCGTCCAGACGCCGCTATTAAAGGTAATGCCCGAGAAATAGGTCGATGCAGGGAAGTACTCATCGTAGTCCTGGGAGTACATGAGAAACCCCAAAGCGATTTGCTTTTCGTTGGACAGGCAGCTGATTGCGCGCGCCTTTTCGCGCGCCTTAGCGAAAACAGGGAAGAGTATTGCAGCCAGAATCGCAATTATTGCGATAACTACAAGAAGTTCAATGAGTGTAAAACCCGAACGCGGCTTTGTGTTGCTGATTGCCTTCGTGAGACTGAATTTCGAGAAAGTATTCATAGGATTCCTCATATCGTAGATTTCCACGGTGCATTAGTGCTGATGTGATACAGCAATAGTGGCGACATGACCAATTATACTATAGTGTTATTATCTTGTCAATATATAATTTTCCTCGGGTATAGATCAAGAAACCGCTTGTTTCATTGGGATATTTTCCTGATATTCATAGGACTAATAGAAAAACCTCGCTATTACCTTATGGTAATAGCGCGATTAGTGGAGGTTTAGAGGTTTTCTACTTGAATGTAATCAATGTTGACGCCGGAGCCGCCGTCGTCATACTGCAGTTTGATCTCCGAGTTTTGCGGGATCGCCGCTTTCACCCGCAGCGTCTCGTATACGCCCGTCCAGCTCTGGGTCGATGGGAAGGTGAGATCCTGCACCCGGACGCCGTTGAGATAAAGCGTGAGCTTGCCGGGATTGTTCTGCGTGCAGTATCGAATGGCGATCTGTCCGCCTGCGCGCACATGAGGAAATGTGAGGGTGGAGCCGAGCGCCATATTCGTGACCTCACGGCCATGAGACGCCCCGTGATCCGAGGACGCGAAGCACGCCGTCAGATTGGCTTCCTCGCCTTCGTACTTACCCGTATCCGGGCGCGCGCCGGCGTAGGAACCCAGCGTGGAAGCGTTCGTGTCTAAGCCCTTGGCGTCGTTGTTCGCCGTTCCCGTCAGCCGCAGATGCTTATCAGCGCTCAGTGGCTTCCCTACCCGCTCGATGATATAGACTGCGTTCGTCGCCGTGCTGAAGTGAAGCTCAGGCTCAGAAGATTCCAGAATGACGTCTCCCGATGCTTTGCGGACGATCACCGACAGCGCGCCCCAGGGATTCACGACTATCGCGGGATTGCCGTAAAGGCTCTTGATCCCAATGTATTTGATATCGCCCGCCGTGCGCTCCGAGCTGACGAGAAATCCGCCTTTGGCGAGCAGAGTGAAACTCCCAATGAAAGATTTGTCGGTCAGAGGCGCGGGAAACACTCGGATCTTGTCGTTGTAGCTTTGCAGTAGTGATTCGTTTATCGCCAGGATATGCACGCCCATATACTCGAACTCGCCGTTAGTATTGTCCGTGCGGCCATTGGGATAGGTCTGGTACATTTCCAGCATGACCTTCATCCCCTGATACGCCGCATCACCCAAGCCCAGACGGGCCGCTTGAATGGCGTCGGGCGACCAGACGTTGCTGTAGGCGTTGGGGCGAGTATTGAAGTTAATCAGAGCCTTCGAGAAATCGGGCGCGCCGATTCCCGTCACACTGTAAGGCCAAAGCAGTTCGCTGGTAATGTTCTCGCCGTTGGTCATCTTGATCGCCGGTGGGTCGTGCGGCAGGTAGCTCTGACCGTCCTCCGCGATGGGGTATGGCGCGAGGTTCGCCAGGACATCACGCCATCTGGCGCGCAGACCGGCGTCCACGCCCAGCTTTTCGCTTGATGCGATAGTGATCGGAAAGAGGCTGCGCACGGCGGCGAGGTCCGTGATCGCGTTCTTCACCCGCCAATACGTCTCATGCGCATTCGACATTAGCATATCGTACTTGCCCGTGTCAGCGTTTTTGGTGAACTTGCTCGTATAGCACTTCGCAACTTCCCGCATAAACGGATAGGCTTTGTCCCGCAGATACGCGGCGTCATTCGTGTATCGATACCGGTCGTACATATTCTCCGCCGCTTCCGTGCCGGTAGAGTAGATGTTCTTGGTGAAGTCGCTGTCATCGGTGTGGCGCGCATTGCCATCCCAGCCCATCGTCTCCGGGACCCAGATCCCATCGATCCCATACTTGGTTTGTGTGTAGGACTTCAGCGCATCGAAGTTACGACTGTAGAGATTGTTGTAGCCATCCAGCACTTCGGGATGGTTCGCGGCCAGGAACCCATTGTAGACATCGCGCTGGTTCCAGAACCAGTACGCGACGCTCCACTTGCTGCTGTGCTGGTCTTCCACGGCACTGTACGCGCCATTGATAAAGTGGAACGGGTAATTGGCGTAACCGCCGGCAGCGATGAGATACGTGTAAAGATAATACGCGTTCTCCAAGTAATCGGCGTCGCCGGACATCCCAGAATATTGGACAAACGACTTCGCCCAGAACGCATGCCGCCAATTTTCATAGCTCGCCATCGTGGCCGCGTAACCTTGAGTTTTGACAGCGTCGAGCAAGCGCTTCGCCTGTGGAACAGAGCTGTGTTCAGGAGCATTAAGCCGGCTCGCGCAGGCGATCCAGATCGTATAGCTTGACGACGGGGTAATCACCAGTCGGAGTTTGTTTGGACCGATCGTCTGCGTCGTAAACTTCGCGCCTTCGACGGTCGCCGCGAGCGTATAGCCGAAGTTGTGCGGATCGGATTGGCCTCGGCTAAGGCCAATGCCCGAGGCGTCGGCGTAGGTAGTCACGGTGCGCCAGGTGTCGATATTGGGAACGTCGCCGCCCCCGAGCTTCGCTACATCCCACAGACTGAGATCCAGGTTGATGCTTGCGACGCCCGCGCGCTTATCGTCCACATGGATTCCCATCACTTCAGAGTTCGGCGCCCCCATGATGGTGACCTTACGATCCGCTCCGTACGTCGTGACGAGAGCGCCGTCGTAAAGCGATAGACGCTGCTGGAACTTCCCGCCACCCGCATCCATGCCCGGCGTGGTGGAGAGGTTAATCAAGCCGCCAGAAAACGCCGTTTCTTCGGAGGCGTCCACTCCCGTCACTTGCATCGTCAGACCGTTCGTATTCCAAACCATCGCGCCCACGCGCCCATTGCCGACGGTGGCGCCGTAGAGCGGGTTTGTGATCGGCTTATTAAAAACGACATCGTGCTTGGACAGATAATGGGCGTAATCGACATCCATCACGCCGGTTTTCGGATTGAACGACTGCGTTGTCGGGCCTGCGGTGGACGCGAGGGGCGCTAGCGTAAGAAGAGCAACAATGGCCGTCGCCAGATATTTTGTGTTCATGAGATGTCCTTGAGAAACGTTAACGACAGCATAAGAGCCGGGGCGGCGCCATTCGAAGTTA
>NZ_JBDSQY010000045.1:0-6645 GCF_039929585.1 Capsulimonas sp. | reverse complement strand
CGCGCGAGCAAGTGGAAACTGCGTTGGCCGAATTTGGGTTGTCGTTTGAGTCTGTTCATCAAGAAATCGCCGCGCTACAATGGCTGCGTGTGGAAAGCGGCGTCAGCGTTTCCTTCGATGAGGATGGGCGGTTAGCGTCCGTTTCTACTCTCTCCTAAACGCCGAGGTTTACCGGGCGGGGAACCTTTGGTATATTCCAAACGTCAGGATAGGCGTCGCAGGGATCGCGGCCCGGCTGTCGAGGATGATAGCCGACTGATGAAAAAATTGGAGTAAGTAAAATGAATAGTCAATGGAAGAAGCTTTTTGCGCCCGCCGTGGCGCTGAGTGTTTTGGCGGCGGGCGCGCCGGCGATGGCGCAAAATAGCGATGACGCCCTTTCTGTCGTCGTGAATGGCTCGCCAGTGAATTTTAGCGGACAGGGTCCGGTGCAGAGCGGCCGGCGCGTACTGGTGCCGCTGCGTGGAGTTTTGGAGAAACTGGGCGCGTATGTCAGTTATGACAGCGCGGCTCAGGAAGTGCGCGCCGTGCGCAACCAGCAGAATATCGTCCTGCCGATCGGTGGATATACGGCGCAGGTTGATGGGAATCCCGTCAAGCTGGATGTTCCGGCCAAAGTGCTGAACGGATCGACCATGGTGCCGCTGCGGTTTGTCGCCGAGGCGCTCGGCGCGTCGGTCAATTACGCGGCTGGAACGCGGACGGTCAACATCGACGCGGGCGGCTCTGGTGGCGATCGACCCACAATGCCGCGTCCTCCTCGGGGAGACGATAACGACGGCGGCGGCACAGCCGGGAATGTGGATGCGGCTGCCTACCGCGCGGCGCTGAATCAGGGCCGCAGAGACAAGGCGGCGGGACTACCCAGCGGATACCGTCCCGCATTCCAGACATACATCGCGCGGCAGAAGGTCGAGTTCGAACGCGGCTACCGCAGCGGAACCGGCGACGCCCGCCGCGATCCGACCAGCATTCCGCGCCCCGCACCGCGTCCAACGGCGACCGATGACGCCTCCACGGCCGGTTACAAGCAGGGCCAGCGCGACTTCCTCACCAAGATGACGCCCGACGCCAGCCGCACATGGCCGGACTACTCCGCGCAAGCCGAAGCGAACTATCGCGCCGGATACCGCGCCGGACGCCGCTCGACGGATTAAAAGAAGTCCGCAGGTTAAAATAGGCCGTTGGGCGTTCATAAGCCAACGGATAAGAAGCCAGCGAATGAATTCGCGCCTATAAGTACAGTCACCTGCCTTCGCAGGTTCAAATTTAAGAGCCTACGGCAAAAATAACATATGCCTACGGCGCTTGGTCTGAACCCGCGAAGGCGGGTGACCGTACTTATAGGCGCGAATTCATTCGCCGGGCATCCTTCATTCGCCGGTCCTCTTACGCGGGCCGATTGCGCCATTATTACGTCAAATTGCATCTTCGCTGGTTTCTTCACATTCGCCGTTCATCGATTGTTATCTCTTCCATCCCCCTCACTCAATCTTCAAGTGTGTCACCGTAATCTCTCCGCCGCTCATCTCCACGGCGCGCTCCGCGACGAACCAGCGATGGCATTCGCGCGCGTCGGCTTCGTAGCACATCAGGCAGCAGCGTTCTTGGGAAATGCGCGCGACGAGCGCTTCCATGGCTTCGTCTTGTGTCGCGAGATGTTCCAGAAAACCAATGCGAAATGCTTCGGCGTCGTGGTCGATCTTGCGCTGGTAGCGGATGTCGCGCGGGGTGCCGAGGGCGCGAATATGGGCGTACTGCATGCCGTAGTCCTTGGCGGCGAGGCCGAGGGCGGTTTTGGACAGGCCGGGCTTGCGGCTTTGCGGCAGTTCGCGAATATCCAGCAGGGTCTGTACGTCGTGATAGAGCAGCGTCTGGAAGAGCGAGGGCTGGGCGGCGCCCTCGTAGCCGATGGTGTAAAGTTCTGGCATTGCTTTATGAATTGCTTGGAAGGTTAATTTTGTGAGAGCGAGCGAGGTCCGCATCGTGCCATCAGGACGCAAATGTCATCGCGGAAGACACCCTGGGCGAAATCGCCCGCGCCGGCGACAATTCTTTGCGCGGATTCGGAAAGCGTCAGGTCTGCGGGAAGGGATGTCAGCAACCGAATCAGTCCTGCGGTTCCCAGCAGATCGAGCCGCGTTACCCCCGCTTCGGAGAGGCCGTCGGTGTAAAGCAGGAGCGTATCGTGTTTGTCGAATGTGACGGTCCGCGTGGTGTAACGCGCTTGTTCCGCGACGCCGAGTGGCGGGCCGCATGGGTCTAGGGTCTCCAGAGCGCCGTCGGACCGGCGCAGCAGGCCTGGTTCGTGGCCGCACGAAACATAAGTCAGCGTATGGGTGGCGATGTCGTACACAGAGCAGAAGACGGTGACATATCCGGTCAGCAGATCATGGTTAGTAAGAATAGCGTTCAGGTCCGTAATGGCGACGTCCAGCGGCGTGTCTTGATACAGCACGGTGCGCAGCATGTTGCGCACCGTGGCGAGCTGAGCCGCCGCCGCCAGTCCTTTGCCGGAGACATCGCCGATCACCAGCGCGTAGCATTCGGAATTGAGCGCAAAGACATCGTAGAAGTCGCCGCCGACCGATGCTTCCTCCAGCGCGGGCTTGATGAACGGCGCAATCTCAAGACCCGGGATTGTGTCCGGAGCCTGCGGCTGCAGGGCCTCCTGAAGCGCGGTCGCGATCCGTCGCTCGCGCTGCTGCTCGCGCGCTTCCTCCACGGCGCTGCGGGTCTGCAGCGCGATCGCTTCCACTAGCGCAATTTCGGCCGATGTCCATTCGCGCGCTGTGTCCGCCATCGCGATCGTCAGGGTCGCGGCAAGCCGCCCCGCGTCGTAGATCGGTACGGCCAGCGCGGCGCGCACGCGTAGGCGCTTCATCGCCGCCAGAAGCGGCGCGGGAAAGGACCATGTCTCCACATCGTTAACGACCAGTGTCTGTCCGCTGGGATGATAATCTTCGGGGTTGACTTTATAGTCCGAAATCTTGTATGTGCCGGCGAGCGAAGGGAGCCCTTCGCGCCGAAAATCCTGCCCGATCCAGCGCGTATCCGCCGCCATATCGTAAAACGAGAAGTAGCAGCGGTCAGCGCCCAGCATCTCCCCCAGAGCGTATGCGCTCGCCTGCTGGATGCCATCAGGATCACGCGCCGTCCGCACGGCTTTGCCGATCGTATTCTGGAGCGATTCGTAATTGGCGTGCGCGCGCAGCTCCTGCTCCGCGTTCTTGCGCGAGGTAATATCGAGGCATACCCCTTCCATGCGGGTGGGGCTCCCCAAGTCGTCGTAAAAACCGAAGCCCTTGACGGAGTGCCAACGCATACTGTCGTCGGACCAGACCATACGCAGCTCGATATCGAACTCGACTCTGTCGCGCAATGCGGTGTCGATGGCTTCCTGAACTATTCTTCGATCGCCGGGATGAACCCATTCCAGGAAGTCTTCCAAAGTCAGAGTTTCGTCTTCGCTCCGTCCCATCATTTCTCGCATTGAGTGCGACTGGGACAGTGAGTTCGCGAGGATATCCCAGCGCCAGGTTCCGACATGGGTAGCTTCCAGGGTGCGCCGCAGACGCTCTTCGCTTTCCTTGAGATCGCGCTCATGTTCGCGAGCAGTTGTGAGATCGCGCAAATACGCGGTGAAGATGGTATCGCCCTCAATCTCCACCGGCGTGATGGTGAGCTCGGCGGGAAACTCGGCGCCGCCCTTCCGCATTGCGGAGACTTCAATGCGGCGTCCCAGAATCGGGCCCTCGCCGGTCGCGAAGTAATGCGCGAAGCCTTTCGCGTGTGAGTCGCGCAGAGAGGGGGGGATCAAGACATCCGCGATCTGTTTTCCGAGGACATCATTGAGTGTGTACCCAAAGGTACGCTCGGCGGCGGGATTGAATTCCTGGATGCGTCCGTGGCTGTCGATCGTGATGATGCAGTCCAGCGCGACATGCAGAATGGCGGCGTGGCGAGCCTCGGCTCGGCGCAGCTGTGCGAGCGTGGAGACGTCTTGTTGGTTATCGAGTGGGCGGGCGTTAATGAGTGTATCCCTCTCGTGCTTAAGCAGCTGGCGGCGACAGGGTCGATCGTGACGTCTTCCCGTTGGGCATACAATTACGGCTTATTTTACCATGGTCGCCCAGCAATCTTCTATAAAAATTTCAATTACGCGCAGCCAATAAATCTGCGGCGCGAAACCAATCAACCGCGTTCGTAAGCCCCTAAAATCTGGCGGGCGAGAGTGAAGAACGCCTCATTGCCATGAATGTGACGCCCCTTGCCGCGATGTCCCTTGCCCTTGCCATGGCGCCCATGGGCTTTCGCCTTTTTCACAGCCTTGCGTTTCACCGTATGTTTAGGCTTAATAGTTGTGGCGCGCGCCGCCGCGCGCGTCGCCATGGATGCGCTGGTTACGATGGGCGGGACGGAACCGCCGGTCGGAGCGATGCGCGTTGCGGGCGCCGCAGCAGTCGGCTTGTTCAGTGTCAGGCTTGCGCGATGGGGCGATGGCTTCGCGGCCCTGGGCAGATGCGCCGCGCCGATGCTGAGCGCTCCCAATAAAGCGGCTGCTGCTGCGGCCGTCGGCCAGGGCTTCAGGCGGCTCCCCGTCGCCAGGGCGGCCCAGGATTTGAACGAACGATGCGGCGGAAGCGTCCGCGCCCAGATTGTTTCCGGCTCCGCCGCCACCGTATCAGCTTCGGAAGCAGCGTCTAACGATCCCTGAAAGGCGCTCGCCAGCATGCTTGGCGTGGCGAAACGCCGCTCGGGGTCTTTGTCCAGAGCGCGGTCAACAGTCTTTTGTATCGGCGCCGGGAGGTCCGCGATCGGCGGCGGATCTTCATGCGTCACCTGATACATAACGGATGGAATGGTGGCGCCTTCGAACGGCCGGCGTCCCGCGAGCATCTGGTAGATCAATACGCCCAGCGCCCAGGTGTCCGAGGCCGCGCTGGCGTCCTCGCCCCGGCACTGTTCGGGCGACATATAAGCGGGAGTCCCGACAAACGATCCGGCCTGAGTCAGTATCGTCTCGTCGATCTGCCGCGCGATCCCGAAGTCCATCAGCTTAATCCGTCCGCCCGGCAGGATCATCACGTTGCCCGGCTTGATGTCCCGGTGCAGCATTCCTGCGGCGTGGACGGCGTCCAAAGCGCTCGCTAATTGGTCCGCGGTCTTCGACGCCTCCTCGGGAGCCATCGGGCCGCGTCCCAGCCGCTGATGCAGTGTCTCCCCATCCAGAAACTCCATCACCAGATACAGCAGATCGCCTTCTGACCCCACATCGTGCATCGTGACGATATTTGGGTGCGACAGACTTCCGGCGGCGCGGGCTTCGCGCATCAGCCGATGCGTCGTCTCTTCGCGCTGCTCTGCCGACAGATACGACGGCAGCCGGACGACTTTGACAGCCACCCGCCGCCCGATCCGCGTGTCGCGCGCCTCATAAACCGTGGCTACGCCCCCGCGTCCGGCCTCGCGCGTCAATTCATAAGGCCCAATCCGTGAGCCTGCCCCGTCAAGCGGGACTTTGTCTTCCGTGAAAGCAGTCATATTGAGGGATTTACCCAGGGAGGCGGGTGGGGAAACAGAAGGCCAATTAGGAAGCCCCTCCGCCCCAGAATTGGGGCGGAGGGGCGAATACCCACATGAATTGGGCGGAGGGATAACTTCTCTGGTTATCAGATGGGATTAAACGGGGACGCCTCCACGAACCGCCAGCGCAGCGGGGCAGCGCCGTCGATCTCTACGACGCCAGCGATATGAAATTCAATCACCCGCTGCGCACCCACAAATGGGGCGCGGGACGCTTCGTCCCACAGCACGCGCGCTTCGCCTGTGATCTGCAGTGTATCTCCCGATTCAAAGTCCACGAATAGGAGACCCGCGCTGGGGTCTGCCGCCAAATTGCCCAGCGTGTTGAACATGTTGTTGCCGGCGTAGTCGGGAAACAGCAGTGTCACGGGATCACGCGTGAGAACGAATCCCGGCGCGCCGCCGCGATGCGAGGCGTCCGCTCCGGCGACAGGGTGGCGCGTGGCGATGAAGAACGTGTCGGTTCGCCCGATCCACTCGCGCTGCGATTCCGTCAGCCGCTCGCCGCGCCAAACTCGATGAGATGCTTCTTGCCCCGCGCCGGTCCGCTCCCAAGTTCTCACCTGGATATACTTAGGGCAGTTGGCGTACGCTTCATGGACGCTGATGACAAGATCCCCATGCGGCGTTTCGGTAAGCCGCCCATTCACGCGCATTCGCCGCCGCGTGGCTGGTTCGATCGCCAGCAGTCCGGCCTCCGTTCCGTCCCGCCAGACATCCTCCAGCGGATCACCCGGCGTAAGGCGCGCGTCGATCTCCACCGTACTCCCATGCGGCGACCGCAGAAATCCCGGTTCGCCCGTGAGCAGCGACGCCCACACGCGCCCATCTCCATCTCTCGCGCCGACAATCGCCATCGGCTGCCGGACCAAGAAATCCCGCGCCGCCTCCGGCATCTCCGAATGAATGCTCGGCCCGACCCGCTCCGCCGCGCGCCGCACGCCCGCCTGAGTCTGCACGGCGATCTCGCCTTCGTGGAATTGAGTTGTCATTTGATTTCTCCGCTGGCGTGTTGTTGGACCTGTGTGACCCAGCTAGCCCTCATCCCCAACCGGATAT
>NZ_JBDSQY010000044.1:0-22584 GCF_039929585.1 Capsulimonas sp. | reverse complement strand
AGGGAAGGGTATTAGGATTTATTGTCGCAGGCGGCTTTCGTCCGAGAATCTCTTTCCAACCCTTCCCTGCTTCAAGGGAGGGGTGGCGCGAAGCGCCGGGGTGGGTCATAAGGCCGAGGCGGGTCTGGTTGCTCACGCCTTCACCCCATCCCAATGGCTCGTATCGTTCAGCAGCAGCAGACGCCCGCCGTGCGGCGGCTTATACTCCACAATCGACAGGCTCGCATTGTCCAAGCTAATACGCGGCAGACACGTCAGCGGCGCCTGCATCGCGTCCAAAAGAATGGGGCGCAAGGCAGCGCCATGACCGACGATCGCAATCGTCGCATCGTTCGGGTTCGTCTCCAGGATTTCCTTCAAAACGCCCAGCACCCGCGTCTGCACCTCCGACCACGATTCGCCGCCGGGGATCGGCGTGTCCAGCTCGCGCTCGCCATGATAACGCTTCCAAAGCTCCGGGTAGCGCGACGAGACATCGGCAATCGTCTGCCCCTCCCACTCGCCAAACCCCTTTTCCCGCAGTTCAACCCTCGGCTGCGCTGAGAGCTTATGCCCCTTCGCCGTGGCGGCAATCGTTTCCATCGCGCGCGTCAGATCGCTGCTGTAAATCGCGTCGATCTTCCATGGCGCCAGCCGCTTCGTCAGCGCCTGCGCCTGCCTCACACCCCGGCTGCTCAGCTTGCTATTCGTATGCCCCTGAATGCGGCCCTCGGTATTCCACTCCGTCTCGCCATGACGGACGATCAAAAGACGTGTCAAACTCTCATTCCCCTCGCCGCCAATACTGCTTTGAATCAGTATAGCCCATCCAGTTCACGCGTGCCCGCGCTTTGGTAGTATAATGATCAGCACAAGTGCGGCGGGCGGCGCTCGTCGCACCATTCCATGGCGCTCTGCGTCGAAAGGGTTTTGTCTTTTTGATCGAAACTTGGGAAGCGGAAGGCTTCGAGATCGTCTTAGAAAAGGGACGACCGAAGCCGCTGGTGCTGAGCTGTGAACAGTGGAGCGAAGACGGTGATGTCCTAGCAAAAGAGCGCTTCGCCGTGAAGGCAATGGGAATGCCCGGCGTCACAACGGAAAGCATGCGCCGCGAGGTGATTGGCAACTTTATCGCGCATAAATTAGGCGTGGATACCCCACGCCCCGTTCTGGTTCAGATATCGAAAGAGTTTTGCGACGCGATTACTCCCTCATTGAAGCCCTATGGATTGAAGCTCCAGCCTGGGATCGGCGTGGGCTGCGAGTTTATCCCCGGCATGGCGCCGATTATCCCCAACTCGGAGAAAACACCGCGCGAGCTTTACGATGCGCAGCGAATGTTTGCCGTGGATCAGATCCTGCAAAATCCTGAACGGCATTCCGGCCATACGAATGCGGGAGCGCTCGCGAACGGATTCATTGCCTACGGCTTTGAGAAATCGCTTCATTTCTTGTCCGCCCCTGCCGACTTCGCCCCTTGGGAGTTATCCAAAGTCCATTTCGACAAGCCTCATCTCTTTCACGCCGCACTGCGCGGAAAGAAGTCCGATGCGTATGATTGGTCAGGCTTCGTTCAGGACATCGCGAATTTCAACGTTCAGGAGTTATCAGACTTCATCGATAGCTTGCCGGCGGATTGGGACTCGGAACGTCAACAGATTTGCAAGCATATGGCGTCCATTGTGGGAAACGACGCGCGTTTGGAATGGCAATTACGGGAGAGTTTAGCATGAGCCGTGTCGCTTACACCTATTGCGCCCTGCGCTACGTCCATGACATCGCGACAGGCGAGTCGCTGAACATCGGCGTTGTTCTGCTCGCTCCCCAGCTCCATTATGTTGGCGCGATCATCGACCCCACCTATCGCCGGCTCTCGGAGGCGTTCGTCGAGTTTGACGGCGACCAGCATCGAAAAGTCGTTCGGCGATTCCATGCCGCCATCAAGCATCTGCAAAAACTCTGGGCGAACCCCATGGGAAAAATGTTCGACGTTCCCACAGACGCGCAAGCCCTCATGCGGCAGATTTGGGCGGACCAGGGTTTGAGCTACCAATACAGCGCCGTGCTCTCGGGCCTGGCGCGCTCCCCGGAAATCGCGCTTCAGGACGCTTACGACCGAATGGTCGTTTCCAAGTCACAGCGCGCCAAAGTAGAAACCCGCTCGGACGACGATGTTTGGAACAGTGTCTACAAGGGCCCCTTGCGTCAAACCCGCGCAGCGTCCGCGTTAAAGCCAATCACACTCAAAACCAACGCCATAGAACTGAAGTGCGAATACACCTTCAAAAACGAACGGATCCACATCGTCCAGCCAATGACTTTCGATTATGCTCGGGAAGAAAGCATCAGCGCCAAGGCCGCCAAATGGCTGGGAAACGCCACCGCCCTCGCCGGGCACGAAGAACTGGGAACGATGTACCTGCTGCTGGGCAAGCCACAAATGCCACAGCATCTGGCGGCGTACCACCGAGCAAAAAACATGCTGGATCGAATTCCCGTCGATCACGTGCTGGTGGAAGAAGAGGATGCGGAGAAATTCGCTCAGGATCTTTCGCAATTTATGCTGGAGCACGGCGTCATTTCTGAGGAAACTGACGCGTCAAAACCGTAAGCTGCTGTTCGCGGCAATCAGTTGTCGTGTTGAAGCAATACATGCAAATCGCGACTGCCGTGCAAAACACGCAATATGTCCATATGCGTGCTGGAGGTTCGATAGAATATTAGGTATGGAGTAACCGTGTAACTGTACAGGCCGTCCCCGAGTTCGCCTCTCATACGCCCTACGCCTGGCATGGCGATAAGCAACGTAAAGGCATCTACGAACAAATCGATCATGCGGTCAGCGGCAAGTTCATTGTCGGCAGCAATATAGCGCCAGATTTCGGCTTGATCTTCCTTAGCCGCTTCGGCGATTCTTAAAACAAGCGTCACGCCTATTCACCTTTTTGCTTCGCACGAAGGCTTCGTCCTTTGGCCTTTATCTCACTCGCCAAAGAAGAAAAATCGCTTGTGGAATATTCGGTGTATTCGCCGCGATCTACCTGATCGGTTCCAACCTTTACATCGCTGCGAAGCTGATCCAGACGCGCCTGCCGAAGCTGGTCCTGCTCTTTGAGAAGACGCAGCCCTTCACGGATGACTTCGCTTGCGGAATGATACATTCCCGTCTGCACTTTTTCGTGAACGTAGCTGTCTAACTCTGGCGTCAGAGAGATATTCATGCGGTTCTCCTTTCCGTCAATATACCACAGAGAATAACAGTTTTTGTTATTGGAGTGAGAGATAGGATTGCCATATTTCCGAATGCCCCCTCGCATGGGTTGACTTTCCTGATTCCCTTGGGCTATAATCATCCCAACACTTTATCGGGATGTAGCGCAGTTTGGTTAGCGCACCGAGCTGGGGGCCCGGGGGTCGCAGGTTCGAATCCTGTCATCCCGACCATGTGTTCCGGCGTTTTTTGTTAGACGCGGTAAGACGGCAGGCGGAGAGTTTCACTCTCCGCCTTTTGTCTGCGTGACCTCCCAAACCCATTTTTCACAGGATAGTAAAACTTATGAGTACGCCTTCTTCGCAGCAGACGACGATCCAGGTCCTCCACGACGGATGGCGAGTGCGCGATGTGCGCGGCGACGGCGATCCGCCGACAACCGCGCTGCCGTGGCTGCCGGCGCTGATCCCGGGGCATATCCATTTGGATCTGATGGCCGCTGGCGTAATCGCCGATCCGTTCAAGAACTTCGCCGAGCGCGGGGCGCAGTGGGTGGATGAGACGGATTGGGTTTATGAGACGACGTTTTTCGTCACGGAGTCGATTGCAGCGCATACGCTGCTTCGCTTTGAGGGGCTGGACACGATTGCGGAGATCGTGCTGAACGAAACGGTCATCGGCCATGCCGACAATATGTTCATCCCCCATGAGTTCGAAGTGGGCCATGTTCTGCAAGCGGGTGAGAATACGCTGCGGGTGACGTTTGCGTCGGCGATGCGCGTGGGGCGTGAGCGGCAGGCGGTTTGGACGGCGAAGTATGGCGATGAGAAGACCAAGCGGGATTGGCAGCTCTGGGGGCCACGTTCATTCGTGCGCAAGGCGCAGTATATGTATGGATGGGATTGGGGCCCAACCTTGGTCTCCTGCGGCCTCTGGCGGCCAATGGGACTGGTGAGCGTCCCCATCGCGCGGCTGCTGGACTGGAAGTATGACGTCACATTTACGGACGATCAGGCGATTGTCGACTTTACGATCTTTGTAGACCGAGCGCCGGACGCAAGCGAGACGCCGCTGACGGTGACGATCGATCTGCCGCGCGTCGGCAACGATGAAGAGGAGTTCGACGCGCCGCTGCCGGACACGGTGAGCGTGGACGTTCCCGCTGGCGTGGGACGTATCGAAGTCACGGCGCAGGTAGTAATTGACGAACCGGAGCTATGGTGGCCCAATCGGCACAACCCGGAAGGCGAATCGATGCACCCGGCATTGTATGCCCTGGAGATCGCGCTGCACGCCGACGAAGAGATCGACCTCAAAACGGGAAATATTGGCCTGCGTACGATTGAACTGATCCAGGAAGCCGACTCAGACGGCAAGGGCGAGAGCTTCCAATTTCGGGTCAACGGCGAAGACATCTTTATCAAGGGCGCCAACTGGATTCCCGCCGATTCGTTCCCTGCACGTTTGGTAAACGAGCCTGGCTATCTGGACGGCGAGGATGACGGCGGCGACGCCCGCGTATTCAACCTTGTTGGTATGGCGTGCGACGCAGGCTACAACATGCTGCGCGTCTGGGGCGGCGGCCTCTATGAAACCGAACACTTCTACGAGCTGTGCGACCGGCATGGACTGCTCGTGTGGCAGGACTTTGGGTACGCCTGCGCCTACTATCCCGACTTAGATGAGTACGCTGAGGCGGCGCGCACCGAGGCCGTCGCGGCGATCCGGCGTATTCGCAACCACCCATCGCTGGCGCTCTGGTGCGGCAACAACGAGAACCATATGATGCACATCGGCAAATGGGCCGCCGTGCGTCCCTCTCGCCTGCTCGGCGAGCATCTGTATCATGACGTGCTGCCGTCAGTCGTTGCCGCCGAAGATCCTCAAACGCCCTACTGGCCGTCGTCCCCCTACGGCGGCGACAATCCTAATAGCAGCGACTTCGGCGACAAGCATAATTGGGATGTCTGGCACGGGGTCGGCGACTGGACCAACTACGCGGATGACAACGCCCGGTTCGCCTCCGAGTTCGGCTTCGCCGCCGCCGCCGGTCTGCGCGCCTGGAACAACTGCCTGACGGACAGCGATCTCACGCCCGAATCGCTCGCGATGCGCTGGCACGATAAAACACGCAAGGGCTACGACGCCTATCTCGATCTGGTGAAGCTGCATTACCCAGAGATGAAATCGCTGGACGATCTTGTCTACTACACCCAGCTCAATCAGGCGGACGCGCTGAAGTTCGGCGTCGAGCACTATCGCCGCTTGAAAGGCCGATGCTGGGGCACGCTCTTCTGGCAGATCAACGACTGCTGGCCCACCCACTCCTGGGCCGTGATCGACTCCGAACTGGAGCCCCGCGCCGCCCACTACGCCAGCGCCCGCTTCTATGCGCCCGTGCTCGTATCGCTTGTCCGTACGGAGAATGCCGTCGAGGTTCACCTCGTCAACGACACGCTGAGCGCCGACCAGGGAATATTGGAAATCACGCTGCAAACGTTCGAGGGTGAAATGCTCGCGCATCAATCCTGGCCGATTTCGATTGAAGAAAACTCCGCCGCTCTGGCCGCGATCTTCCCACTGAACGTGGGGGTGGGACGCGAAACAGAGACTTTCGTCCACGCAAGATTTACACCGACAGTCCACGCAAATGCGGCCGAGAACTTCTTATTCCTCGCCGAGCCGAAAGAGTTGGAGCTGGACGATCCGGAGCTTGGAATCGAGCTTCTGGAGCATGAGGAGTCGGGGTTCTTGATCGCGCTGACGGCGCGCCGCTTCGCCGCAAACATCTGGCTTCAGATCGATCTGGCGGACTCGGAGGATAGCCTCCCCACGCTGTCCGATAATTTCTTCCATCTTCGGGCGGGCGACAGTAAAGTCGTGCATGTGGAAGAAACGGACACGATCGACAGTGTGGAAAGCTTAGCCGAGCGGCTGACCGTGCGATCACTGTATGGGTATGCGATGTAGAGGTACCTCTACATCGCCGGCTAGGTAATAGGGATCAGAACGTAATCCCCTCCACCTCGAAGTTCACGTTTAAGCTGCGGTCGCGAAAGTTGTACGTGAATGTCGGGATGAACCCGTGCAGGGTCGGTGCGACGGTCACACGGTAATCGAGAACATCGTTGCGTTCAAGGTCGTAGCGCACCAGACCGGAGACGGCGAAGTTGTGGTTGCCGAGCTGCGCACGGGTGATCAATTCCCGCGACGTGTCCAGCGCGTCGAAGTTGAAGGGCGAGTCACCCGTAACTTTGCTCGTTCGATACTCGAAACTCAGAGCCGTGCGGTCGGTGAAGTAGTGGACGATGGCGAGATTCGTCTGCGTGTACTGGTAGAGCGACTTGCTCTTGTCGTAATGGTTATAAGTGTTCTGGATCGACGGAAGGAACAGCGTATCTTTCCCCAGCATCCAGGGACGCGTGTAGAGGCCGACTTGAACGCGATCACGACGTCCGTGAATATCCGTCGGCTGCTCGTGGTACTCGCCGGTAGTAAGTCCAGCGCTCGCATAGAACACTGGCCTGCGCAGGAATTGGCGGAAGGCGACAGGATCACCCGGAGGTGGCGCGGAGCGGACCGGAACCAGCGGAATGGAGCCGTCGAGCCGAAGCTCAGGAAGCCGGGAGACATACAAGTCGTCGCGGCGTCGACCGCTCGCCGAAAGATGCGCGGCCAGTTCCTCCGACAGGAACAATCCACCGCCCCAGGGAGAATCGAACGGGTGGATCGAGGCGCCTTCGGGCAGGAAGTCGTGGAACAGCAGCGGATCGCCGTACGGCAGCGGAGGGCTGGCGTTCTGCTCAAACTGATGAAGGGCCGCCAGCGGATCGCGCCGGGGCGGCTGCGCAGGAGCTGGACGCACATGACCGGCGATCAGCGTTTGATGCGTCGTCACACGCACCTGAGGCGACTGCTTGGTCGGCAGCAACGCATAGCCTTCAATCGGATATCGCCCCACCCCCTGATACCGAACTTCAGAGAACACCCCATACCGATCGGAGAGACCGAAGGATGGGGTGAGCTTGGATTCCGGACCGGCGTCGCCGGACTGTCCGCCGGACCGGAACCTCACACGGGGCAGCGTGAGAATTCGGTTGTGAAAGAGATAAAACGAAGCGTTTTCGGCGCTTCCCCGCGTGACGCCGGGAATGTGCGCATCTGGGGTCAGAGTGATCTTGGATGTACGCATCTCGAAATCAGGAGATACCCCCGGCGGCGTGGTTGTCAGATGCCCGTCCGTCGCGACGATCCGCAAGGGCGTCGCCTCAATCCGGCTTGCGTGAATCCGGTAAGGGCGCTGGTACAGCAGAATGTTTTCGCCGACGCTCGTCTTGGCGGCGCCATCGAAGATCAGCTTGTCCGCCGCGATGATCGCAATCTTATCATAAGCCTTCACGTTCCCAGTGGCGCTGTAGTTATGATGCGCGAGATCACCCTCGATCCGGTCGGCTTGGACGAAAAACTCGCCGCCGTAATTGAGCCGCACGGGCTTATCGGGCGTCCCTTCGAGCACTCCTCCGTCCTGCGACCCGCTGATATGCTCGAAGTCCAGGGACAGTACCGGCAGAGGCGCGTCCGACGTGGTATTGGGCTCGGGAGAAACAGCTTTCGGCCCGGAGCCGATCGGGTTCGCGGGCGAAGGCGGCAGGGATGTCCCCGGCTGCGTCACCGCCGGCGGGTCTTCCGCAAGCGCCTGTCCGACGGGCAGCATCGCCAGCGAGAAGGCGACAAGGGCGGAGCGGGTCTTACTTCCAGTCATTAATATCCATTTCCACCACGGCGGTCGTATTGAACTCGCCCATGCTTCGTTTGAACTCGGAGTCATCGTAAGTGCGCGATTGGACCACGACCGGCATCGGCACCGCGTGGCCCAGCAGAAGCGCCTGCTGCTTGCTGTCCAGCGACGCCAAGACGCCGCGCAGCGCCTGTGCGCCGGAGACGCCCGTCAAAACGGCGTCGATGTCGCGCTCGTCGTTCAGCAAGGCCGTGATGCGCGTGCCGAGCTGTGAGAGCACTTCATCGTCGATCCCCGAAGGGCGCTGATCCACGACAAGCAGCGTGACATTGTATTTGCGCAGCTCCCGAGCGATGATGCCGAACGTCGTCTGCTGCGCGAGGGCGGGGCTGAGAAACTTGTGCGCCTCTTCGATCGTAATCACGACCGGCATCGGCTTCTTGCCTTTGTCCCCCATCGCCGCTTCCGTCAGCTCGATATAGTTCTTGTGGATCTGGCGCGTCAGAATATTCGCGACCAGCATATATTGCAGCGGCTTGCGGTACTGGCCGAACTCCAGAACGACATGCGTCCCTTTGAGCAGACAGCCCATGATCTGCCGCACGGCGTCGTCTTCCTCGCCCGGCAGGTCTTCACGCAGGAAGCCCTTGCACTCCTCTACCATGCGCCCCAGCTTGCGCTTGAGAGCGCCGAGCGACAGCGCGTTGGCTCCGCTGATCTCGCTAAACGCTTTGATCGCCTCGCCATCCATTTTGAGCAGCTCAGTCAGCCAGCGCTTGGGATAGTGCTGTTCGAGCAGATACGTCGTCTCAGCGGCGCTCTGATTGAGGTTCAGCTCATTGGCCAGCAGGAGAATATCATCCACGCTGATTTGACTATAGGGGATATGGACATCGTTCTCGATCGGCACCTTACGCCGAAGCGCGGCGGCGCGGTCGAGGGTGAACACACGCACTTTGTCAGGGAAGTATTTTTTGAGACCGTCGACCCCCTCTTTCGTGGGATCTTCGGTCGTTCCCTTCCAGCCGTACTCGCCATGCATGTCGAAGACTAAGTTCACGGCCTTCTTATGCTTGATGATGCCGCACAGACAGATACGGGTCAAAAACGTCTTGCCGGTGCCTGATTTGCCAAAGATTCCGTTCGATCTCTCGACAAACTTATTCAAATCCAGACAGACCTGAATGTCGGCCATATCCAGCGGCGAGCCGATATGGAAGTAATCGCCGCCCTGCGTCTCCGCGCCGAAGATATCGGCGATGTCCTCTTCCGTCGCCTCGCCCACCCCGCTGAAATGCGTCGGCACGGTCTTGACAGGATCGAATTCGATGGCGCCGCGCGGGCGCATCAGCAGCGGCTTCAGCGTGAGGGTCCCGAAGGTGGATGTGCCGCTCAGCACCTGGCGCAAAAAGGCGTCGTCGGGAGACGGTGGGTTCGCGAGCACCTGCGGCGACGTGCAGTCGAGCGAGACATCGGTGATCATCGCGAAAAACTCGTGCTGCGCTCCGTCGATCACGACGAACTTGCCCGCCCGAATATCCTCGACCGAACGATCCCCGGTCAGCTTGATCTGGATACCCGCCTGAAGACTGCCGCGCACGACCGTCCCCATCGCCATCCGCTGGCGCGGACCGGGAGAAAGCGAAGTCGCGTCGGATAAACTCAGCGCGCCCAGCGCGCCGTTCTTGTGGGTCGATGGCATGGGTAAATAATGATCCCGGAAATAAACGCAGCCTGACAGAAGCATAGAGCTTCCGTCAGGCGCTTTGTTTCGGAGATATTCGCGATGGTGAAGCAAAATTCCTGCGGGCCTCAAAGACCACCCATGACTTTGCTTGAAGACAGCGCTTTACTTGGTGCTGAAGGTGACCGCGAACTGGCTGCTGCCGGTTCCCGAGGACATCCCCCCATTCGCCGGACAGTCCGGCAACGCCGGCAATCCGGCCTGGTTGCAGTCTTCCGCCGTAGCCACGGATCCGCCGGAAACCGACGCCCCTTTAAACCATTTCGCGTGGCCATCCGCCATCAAATAACACGAGCCATCGGTATGCAGTCCCGTCTTCGCATTGAAGCCCAGACCAAGAGGTCTTTGCACTGACGCCGAACAATCATAACCGCCGAGGCATCCGGTCTGCATATGGCCGCCCGGCTTATAGTCGCCATCGGAGAACGCGTAAATTTGTCCATCGGTGGGCCCATTGGTGACAGCCGACACGACATTATTCAGACCATTTTGCTCTTTAGTGTTCAAAATCGGGCCATAAATCCCCGTGATTTCGCAGAGCAGAACCGTCTTAGCGGGCGCGTTCAGAGACGCCAGCGACTGACCGCTATGCGGGTCGTTCGCGTTGCCGTTGCCATCCGTTCGCAGGAAGTTGAGATTCCCTCCATAGGAGACGGGATAGGAAACGATATTGCCGTTGACCTGCTGGCTCGTGGAGTCATCGGGACATTTGAAGACACCAGTGCTTTTGACATAGGGATAGACCGTACCGGCCCAGCCTTGCCCCAGAATGCCCGCCGAACCCGTCGGATAATTCTCGTCATTGTCCTGGGTGTACTGCATAAACCCCAGACCAATCTGCTTGAGATTCGAGATACACGAGATCTGGCGCGCTTTCTCACGCGCCTTTGCGAACACGGGAAACAAAATTGCCGCGAGAATCGCGATAATTGCGATAACAACGAGAAGCTCGATGAGCGTAAAACCACCTTGATTAGACCGATAATTTTGCGTCTTCATAAATCAACCTCCCAATAAGGTGAAAATAATTTGTGTATCATGGCAGAAGCGTGCGAATGGAATATTTGCGTTTCTGTAGAGCAAGTATATCATGGGCTTATGGACCAAGCAATGCACAAAGTGGCACTTTTATAGCACTTTTTGATACAAGCAATCTACTTTAATTGTCATATATAAAAGACGCGAACATTTACACGAATAACTATTTTAATACGAAAAGACACTGGCGCGATCGGTTTATCGGCGCCCTTGTTTGGCTTCGGTGGATTTATTGAGCATCAACGCGCGAGCCTGAACTAACTGCGCGCCCAGCAGGGCGTCGAGCACGGCGAGCGGGTGCTGGCCGTCCACGGCGAGCATGGTTGCACCCGCATTGGTGAGGTAAGGATTGTCGCCGATGTCGAGCAAGTAGGTATGCTTGTCTTTCGGTTTGGCGCTTTGGTAAGAATGGAATCCGTCCGTGAGGTCCTTACGGGCGCGCCCGCTGAAGGGGACAATGATCCAGATATTTGTGTCGGGAGAAGATGCGGCCCGTAGCGAGGTGAGCAGGCTGGACACGTCGCCGCCCGCTGGCCCCCGGTTCTCCCCCATATTGATGAAGATATCGTCTGGGATGGGAGCGAGTTTGCCGGCGGCAAGTCGGGAGTGCGCGGAGTCGTAGGACTGCCAGAAGGTCATGAGACCGGGCGTGTGTCCGCCGTCCGCCGCCCCGCTGTCCCAGGAAGCTCCGCCATAAGCGACCACACCGTACTCGGCGCCCAGCGCCGCCGCGATAGGCTGAACGTAGCCAACCGTTGCGTCTTGAGTCTCCGTGGCGTTGGTAATTCCATCTTTGAAGTTTGCGACGGTGTTGTCGCCGTTGGTGATGGAATCGCCGAAAAAGAGAGCGATTTTCTTTTGAATGGCGGCGGCGCCCGAGGGCGTGCTCGCGGACGCGCCGTCGTCGAGGGTGAAACCCGTTATCCGCACGACGTTGACCGGAGTCCAGAAATCCAGAAACACGTACCCCGCCACTAGCTGTATGAGAAGTGTATGGGCCCCGCCCGTCAGCCCAGAAGCGCACGAGATGCTCTTGGTCGTGGGCGCAAGCTGGACCGTCACCGGCGCCTTGCCATCCACGGAGTAACGGATAATGGGATACTGCGCGGCGGGTACGGCCGCATTAGTCTCAGGCGAGACGTCGAAATTCACGGCGATGCTCGTTCCCGTGAAGCCCATTTTGAGATATGCGCCGGGGTTAGGCGATTGGGCGTAAGACGCGCCGCTCTTGTACCAGTTGTAGGGGCTATAGGCGATGTGGGAGTCCGTCGCGGCGACCGAAGTCGCCGCGCGGCCATCCATGGCGCTGCCCAGCAGCGCGCACAGCCCAAGGGCGCACATAAATTGGCTTCGCATTCTGATCGCCTTTCGCGCTATTTCTGCGCCATGAGCAAGCGCAGGGCGCCTTGTTTGCCGGCGATGATGTTTGCTCCCTTGTCCGTCTTCACGGCCGCGCCGTTCGCGACGGACATGGAGTAGTCGAAGTCCTGGAAACGATAGCTCAGCCACTTCGCCGTCACTTCCCTCAGCGCGCTGCGATCGGGGTCCCATTCAAAGATCAATCCCAGACGCATGTTCGCCGGCGCGCCGACGACGCTGAGTTGGATCTCGCTTTCATGGAAGGCGGCGACGAGCGTTCCGCCGCCGGCCAGCGGGACCTTGGTTTTCAGCACCGAACCCGTTTCAGTAACGGTGGGCAAGCCGTCCATGGTCAGCGGGGTCTGCTTTCCGTCCAAACCCACCAGGACAAATCGGCCCATGGCGCGCGATCCGCCATTGTTGGACCGGGCCTTGTCATCGCTCCAATGGTAGCCGTCGAGCACCGCCAGCAGACGCTGTTCGATGCCGTGCTGCTTCACGGTCTCTGTCAGGAAGGGCTGAGGGAACTTGTCATTGTAGACATGCAGATCGCGCAGGAAGAACTGATCGCCTCGGAAATGCAGGTTCGCGCGCTGGAGCCTGCTTTGATACCAGACGGTTCGCTCGGGAGCGCGGTCTAAAACGCCGTAAACGGCCTTGGTGATGACAAGCTTGCCAGGCGTTTCTCCCCGTCCAGGGATCTGAATGGTCTCTAATTCGGCCCCGGTCTGACTGTGAGCGACACCATCAAGCGTGTAGCTTAACTGAAGATGCTTGTGGGTGTTATTCGCAGGATCACCCACCAGATCGTTGTTGACCGTGACGCGAAGCGCGTCATTCTGAACAAGGGCTTGGACGGCGGCGGTGGCGTCGCGCTGCCGATCCGAGGCGCCGGCAGTTCCGAAAGGATCCTCCAGCATGACCTGCGCCTGCGTGGGAGTCGACTTGAAGGCGCGCTTGAAGCGGCGTCCCGTCTCCCCCATCGTTTCGACCACGAGCCCACCCGCGTCACGCTCCTTCGCCAGCTTCTCCATCTGCATCGGGAACGCTTGCTTCATCTCGTCCCAGCCGAAGCTGTTTTCCTGGCCGAGTTGGGCGTACCCAAACGCCTGGGTCGGCTGGCGCGCGATCATGTCTAGGAACGTATCGACAAACTTCTCGGACCGGCCTGTCGCCCAGACGGGCTCCATCGTGTCGGGATACGAGAGCGTATTATCGTAGTAGTAGACGGGATCCTGACCCAGCAGGCGAAACATTGGCGTCGAGATCTGGTTCTTGGCTTCCACTGCGGGGCTCAAGGCGTTTAAGCGGTTGGGATAGTATCCGGCGATCGGGGCGCCCCAGACTGTAAACCCGTCTGTTGCCAGCTGATCCCGGCAATTGCCAAAGGCGTCGACATCGTACTTATCCGCGAAATAGGCGGCGGAAATGGCCTCCATATTCCAGCAGGCGACTGATTTGATGTCCTTGCCGAAGACACGCTTGAACGTCGCCATGGCGGCGTCGACTAGCTTGCGGCGTTCCTCCGGGGTATAGCCAATCGAGTACGCCACAGGGACATGGTAATCCCATTCCCAATCGGATCGGCCGCGCCACGCCACGCCGGCGTCATCGCAGATCTTGCGGTTCATCTCAAACCAGAGACCGACCTCATGATCGGCCGGCATCTCGGCCTTCAAAAACTCGACAAACGGCCCCTCAACCAGCGCGTCGTATTGAAGCAGCCAGGTCGTCGGAAAGTTGTGCGCTTTGGACAGCGCCATCTGCTCGCGCACCGGCGTGATCAAGTCCATCGGATTGCGCGGCTCTTCCGCACGGATGAAGTTCATGATGTTGATCGAGCGATACGGTTTCGAACCCGCTGCCAAAGCCGCCGCCGGAGTCGACGCCGGTCCCGGAGCCGACTCGCAGGAAGTCAGGGATGCAGGCAGGATGGAAGCGATGAGCATAGTTTTGAAAGCGCTCGCCACGACATCACGCCGTGTAAGCAAATGGGGGTCGTTATTGTTGAATTTAGCCGTCATATGTGCCTTATACCATTCCGATCTTACGAAAAGCTAGCCCTCCACAGTCTCTTTAGAGAGAATATGGAGGGCAATTGGATGAAAACCGAAACTTGCAGTCAATTTGGATTGCCGCTATCGGGTGCTAAAGGTCCCCGCGAACTGGCTGCTGCCCGTCCCGGCGGCCATATAGGGATTGGCGCCGCAATCCGGCATCGCCGGGGATCCATCCTGGTTGCAGTCTTCCGCCTGTGCGGTCATGCCGCCGGAGATGGAGGAGCCACGCAGCCACTTCACGTGCCCATCCGTGAACATAAAGTTGGAGCCGTCGGTGTGCAGGCCGGTCTTCGACGCGTATCCGCGCACGCCGCCATCTCGGTTGACGTACGCCGAACAATCAAGACCTCCAAGGCATCCCGTAACCAGCAGGCCCCACTGTCCGTTGCCAGCATCGGTATAGAGGCCCGCATCGTAGGGACCATTGGTCACGCCGGACATTCGCCCATCCGCCCCGTTTCGCTCCAGTGGATCCGTCACCGGCGCATAAACCTTCGTAGCCTCGCAAAGCAGCACCGTTTTGGCTGGCGACGCCAACGAAGCCAGCGACTGCCCCGTGTGCGGATCGTTGGCGCTTCCCCCGTCCCACCGCAGGAAGTTCAGGTTCCCGGCATAGGAAACTGGATAGGAAACGACGGCGCCGTTGCTGCGCTGCGTCGTGCTATCGTCAGGGCATTTGAAAACGCCGGTGCTTTTGACGTAAGGATAGATCGTGCCGGCCCAGCCCTCTCCGAGTACGCCCGCCGAACCGGTCGGGTAGTTTTCATCGTTGTCCTGAGTGTATTGCAGCATCCCGATGCCGATCTGCCGCAAATTCGATGCGCACGAAATTTGTCTCGCCTTCTCACGAGCCTTAGCGAAGACAGGAAACAGGATGGCGGCAAGTATTGCGATAATAGCAATGACGACGAGCAACTCGATAAGTGTAAAACCGTTTGACTTAGTCTGTCGAAGCATAAAGAGAATCTCCCTCTTTCTATAATAAGACTAGCGCACCATCAGTATAACACAGAGAATGCACCATGTCAATATAATGCGCACCAAAAATATCAGATGCGCAGGAATCTTGCTTGGTGCACCCCAGAATAAATCCAATCAAGGAAATATGTTTATCCCGTGCTGCTTTCCCGGACGATCAGGCTCGCCGGCAGTTCAACGGATTTCGGCTCGGCGCCAGGATCTTTGATGCGGCGCATTAAAAGGTCGACTGCCGTCGCGCCGATCTGCTCGTAGGGCTGCGCCATGGACGTTAAGCCAACACCATTCGGCAAGGCTGGGACAATATTGTCGAATCCCGTTAGTGCGACATCCTTCGGGACAGAAAGCCCCAAGTATTCGAGGCGCTTCGCAAGGCTGTCCGCCATGTAATCGGTAAAGCACACGGCTGCTGTCGGCCGCTGGCCCTGCGGCAGGCGGAAGACGGCGTCCACGACAGTCCAGTCGCGGTCGTCTTCATACGACGGTACGGTCAGGACCATCTCTGTGATGTCGGTGGCGCCTGTCACCCGAACGGAGTCAGGATCGCTCGCGCCGCGCATGGCGTCGAGGTATCCTTCGACCCGGTTCTGTACGGACTGGATCGGCTCGCTGCGCGTGACGTGCGCGATCCGGCGATGCCCCTGCGCGATGAGATGATCGGTGGCTTCAAGCAGCGCACCGTGGTTCTCGACCCCAACAAAGTCGAGATCCACACCGGGCATCTTCCGGTCAAGAAGAACGAGCGGGACACTGCGGCTGACTTCCCGCACCAATGCGCTGTTATGTCGGTAGGCGTAGGGATAAAAGAGGGCGCCGCCGAACTTCTGATCGCGGATATAACGCAGATGCGCGGCTTCTTGCGCCGCCGTCTCCGCTTCCATTCCAATCAAATCGCCCAGATCTAGAAACACCGCGTGGTATCCGAACTTCTTCAGCGCCTGATTGATTCCCCAGAAGATCCGCTGCTGGGAGGAGCCGGCCCGCTCCAGCGGGCCTCCGCCGTGCCACATGATCAAAGCGATGAGGTTCGACGCCGAAATGCGCGATCCACCGGCGCCGTCCGCCATCTCCGCAATGTCGTCCGGCGATGGGCCGACCGTCGGACGGCAGTTGGGGCGCTGGAAAACGAGGCCTTCCTGGACAAGCTGATCGATGGCGTTCCGCACAGAGCGCCGGTTGACTTGAAGGTCGGCGGCCAGGACTCGCTCCGTGGGAAGCGGCTGCCCGGAGCCATACACGCCCATACGGATCCGTTCGGAGAGGATCGCGGCCGCACGCGCCGACGCGCGGGACTGTGAAACCAGTGGAGACGAGGAAATAGACTGAGAATCTTTTGGTGACATAAATCTGACTCAAATTACAATGGGCGGCGTCACGAGGCGCTGTTTCTATCATACCATAACTGCCACTTCTCTCAATTTTGTCAGACATTCCAATATGCGAAAACGGCGAACGCTCGACCAGAGCGTTCGCCGTTTGTTATCATCGCGCCGTGTTACGGCGCCCGGAACTGCCACTGGGCGTTGTACCCGTTGGCGTCCAGCGTATACTGCACGATCTGCGCACCCGCCGCCCTTGTCCACCAGGGTGAACTTCTGATTGTTCGCCCCGATGTAATCCCAGAGATCGACTGCGGCGTTATCGGTTTGCGCGAAACCGTTGACTTCCACGGCCCGTCCACTCCCCACCCCGATCATAGAGTATTGGCCGCCGCCCACATAGGTCACAGTCCACTTTTGATTGGTTCCTGCGTGATACCCTGACTGAACCAACGGCGTGCCGTTTGCCGTTCCGGCGAGATTGGCGTCGAGCACCAGGTTTGTGGAGCGCACGAACAGGGCGTATGTCCCTGGGCCGATGGCGGGAGGCGCGCACATCAGCCCGGCGATGATGTTGGTGCAGTCAAATGAGTAGGCGGGACTGTTGGAAGTCGGCTGATTGAAATCCGGTCCGACGAGATCGGACGTATTCATGCATGTCAGACTCCGGTCGCAGCAGGCGCGCAGGAAAGCGGGATCGAAGCCGGATTTCGCCAGCCAGCGCAGGTTGACGCTATTCACGCTGCTTTGAGTCTCGATCGCCGCTCAGTGAAAAGCGCCCCGCCGGTAATCGGCGGGGCGCTTTTCATGCACGAGGCGGTTTCAAGGGCAGGCCGATGATTACGCTATGGGCTGCGCGCGTCGCCGCCGCCGCACGGCGCATACGGCGAGACACACCACGCCCAGAACGATCGCCGCGCTTTGCGACGGTTCCGGAACGGCGGGGGCCGCCGACGAGATCGCGGTGATGTCGCCAGTGAAGTAACCGACCTGATTGTTCGAGGCGTTTGTCGCATAGAACGTGAAGTTGTGGACGTCCCACTGGCTAATGTCGTTCAGGCCAGGGCCAGTCAATGGAAGCGTCGTTGCGAACAGTGGATCGTGTCCGGGGGCGCTGCTGAGATCGATCGACGAGTAGGCGTCGGTCAAACCCGAACCGCTCGCGTTCGAGCTTTGCGTAAAGATCGCGTCATGCGGATCGACAAAGACACCGCCCGCGTTGATCTCATTTCGGGCCAGCAGGTATTGGTCCTGCGGCAGCAGCGCATCGGGAGTGACCGTGAAACCGCTGAACGTCACTGTCGCGCCGTCCAGGGAGGAGAACGATTCATACTCCCGGTATCCGCCGGACGCCGTGAACGGCATGCTCGTGTTCAGCGTAAAGGTCGAGGTAAACACATCCCCAATATGCGCGCCACCAAATGCCGCGAGGTCGGAATCCGATGTGATGACGCCGCTGACGGTGAAGGAGAACGGCGCTGCCTGTGCGGGGGTAACGGTCAAGAAGAAGAAGGCGCCGGCGACGAACGCGGCGGCCGGCGCGAAGCGTAAGAATTTCATGGGTGAATGATCTTTCTAACGTATTGAGTTAATCTTTAGCGTCTGCCCGTCAGAAGCCGGCGAATGAATTCGCGCCTACAAGTACGGCCGTCCACCTGCGTGGACTTTGGAGCCTACGGCACAGATAACAAACGCCTGCGGCGCTTGGTCTGAACCCGCGAAGGCGGGTGACCGTACTTTTAGCCGCGAATTCATTCGCCGGGCATTCTGAATATTGACGCCCTGCCCAATTAACATTGGGCAGGACGCACGGATCTAATTGCCGCTGACCGTGATCGATCCGCTGGAGATCGGCTGGGTCGGGGCGGCGCTCACCGCTGCTCCAGACTGGTTGTCGTACACAATCACGCCGAAGCCGGTGATGCGCACACGGATCTTGTCCGCGCCGCCACCGGCTGCCTGAGCGTCCGTCACCGTGGCCGAGAACTGGTAGCCGCTTACGCCATTGACCGTGCCGGAGCCCTGGATGAGCGCCGTGGCGCCCGTTGTAATGAGGGACTGCACCGACGTGCTCTGGAAGTTCAAGTTCGCCGAAGCCAGACTGAGCTGTACTTTGCCGGACGGCTGCGCCGCGCCCGATGCATACTGGGCCGTCACGGAGAAGCGCGCGGAACCCGACGCCATGGGCGCGCCGGGAGCGGCGCCGGCAGCCGAGGCGAAGGCGCCGTTGCCGGTGACTACGCCCGCAGTCGGGACGCCAAGACGGACCACCGAGGGTTCATGGTCGCTAGCCTGATCGGCGAACTCGGAGTTCACGTGTACGATGTCGTAGACCGGGGACGCCGTGTTCGTCAGGTTGGGGCTGACCAGGATATGGTCGATCGTCTGCGAATTGCCTTCGAACACGTAGGTGTATCGCTCCGGCTGTGGCAGAGTGTCCACCAGATCGGTCAGCACGCCGCCGCTCTTAAGGATCGTCAGCGTGTCGGAGAACTCGAAGTCGTTCAGGTCGCCGAGCACGAGGACATTCGCCTTGGGATCGGCCGCGAGGAGGTTAGCGACGAACCCGTTGACGATCTGCGCCTGCTGATGCCGCTGCGTTTCGGAAACGCGCGCCGGCGGCTGGCTCGGGCCGTACAGTGGCTCGTCGCCGCCCTTCGAGTTGAAGTGGTTCGCAATGACGAACAGCTTGCGGCCATTGTAAACGAACTCGCCCACCAGCGGCTTGCGGCTGCTGCTGAACGCCGGATTGGTCGGATCGATCCGTCCCGGGCTGTACTGAAGCTGCGTCGCGGCGCCCGAGCCGGTGACGGCGTTGGGCGTGAGCGAACCCGCGCCGGGACGGTCGACGAAGCTCAGGCCACGATCCGTGCGATAGAGGAAGCCGACACGGATATTGCCGCCCGGCTGGCCGCCATCCTGGTCGTTGATGGGGTTGATGCTGCGGTACTGATACGCCGGACCGCCCGCCGCCTGAATGGCGGAGATCAGCTTGGCGAATGTGGTGGATGCGTCCACCACCCCGTTGTCTGTCGCGCCTGTGTTGTCCTGGATCTCCTCGACCGAGATCAGGTCCGGAGCGCGCAGGTTCGTGACAATCAGCCCGGCAAGCCGGTCGTACTTCGACTGCGGATCGCTCGGAGCCAAGTTCTCGACGTTGAACGCCGCCGCTGTCAGCTGGCCCAAAGCCGGAGCATCGGTGATTTCCCGCGTCAGACCACCCGAGACGCCGGTCAGCGGGGCGGTCACTTCCAGCATGAAGTTGCCGAAGTTGTAGGAGAGAACGCCAATTGCGGGGCCGCTGAAGTGGTCGCCGACATTGACGCTGGGCACGGACATCAGCGCGCTGCCAAGGATGATCCGCTCGGGGTTGAAGTCCGTCGGGCGAATAATAATGCCGCCGCGCGGCGTCCGCACCGAAGCATTCGCGCCGTTGTCCGCCAGCACCGAAACTTCGCCGAAGGAGTTGGTAGGCCCGGATGCGACAGGATCGTTCACCTGCACGCGCATCCCTTCCAGGCTCTCATAGAAGTCGATGCCGTCATTGGCGATATCGAACACGCCATTGGTCTCGACATTGCTCGCATCGTCTTCAATGATGGTCGTCGGAGAAACGCGGCCGCCAAGGCCGATGACGATCGGCGCCGGCAGCGAGTTACTGCTGGAGATAGTCGAAACTGTCGGGGAACCAATCTCCGTCGTGGTCAGATTCGTCGCGGCGCTGCCCGGGCGGAACTCGGAGACGCGGCCGGAGACGGCAACTAAGTTGCCGACCGTTTGGCCAGGAGCCGAGGACGTGAAGACAAAGACGCCTTCCGACGTCGCGTCATTCGCATCTGGAGCCGTATCCTGCATGTAGAAGCCGTTGCTATCGACCGCCGTCACTATGCCCTGGACATTCGTAACCTGGGTGTTGTTCAGCGGGGAAATGTGCACGGCGCCCTGGATGTCATGGATGTGGGTGATCGTCGTAGCGGCCTGCGTGGTGAAGCTCGTCGAGTCGTCCGACGCCATCGCCGCGCCGCCGGTCTGGGCGGTCACGTGCGCGCCGACGATCTTCACGGTCACGGATTCGCCGGGAGTAAAGTCCACGTCCGGATTGAGCGTGAACATCGTCGGGCCGCCGCTGACGCTCGCCGTATGCGCGCCGCTCGATGCGCCCGTAATGGTAAACCAAGCGCCGCTCACGTTGACCGGCTGGCTGAAGAAGACCGTGATGTTGGCGTTCACGGCCACCGAGGACGCTCCAGACGCGGGGGTCGTGGCGGTGACGGTCGGAGCAGTGCTTGCGGAGCAGATATTGGCCGCCGTCGCACTGTTGCGCGGGATCGGCCCGGTGACGGCAAAGTCGGAGGAGTTGCTATCCGTATCCGTGCAGCCGTTCAGCGCACGCAGGGCCGCCGTCGTGTTGCTGAGCCCCGCCGTGGGAGTGTTCTCAGAACAGGTCGTGGCGGGACCGAACCCGACGAAGTCGATTACGTTCGCCGATCCGGCCGGACAGACCGTACCAGAGGTGATCGTCGTGGCGTCACTGACCAGAGCGACCTTGCCGGCCGTCGCCGACATCGGGATCGTCCCCGTGGCGTCTGGGCTGGGCAGATCCGTCGTGCCGTTCGCCCCAGCTGCTTCCTGCACCAGATAATAATGTCCGGGAGCAATCGTCCCGGAAAGGGCCGTCTTCTGCCAGCTGCCGCCGGCGGATGAGGCGTACTGCACGGTCCATCCAGTCACGTTCACCGGGGACGCGCTCCGATTGAAAATCTCAATATAGTCGTTTTTATACGTGGCGCCACTGTTGCCGCCGCCACCGTAGACCTGGCTGATTACGACCGAAGAAGAACCGGCGGCATGCGCCGTTGGCTGCCCCAAGCCGCCCAAAATTGCGAGAGCCGTCACCGGCGCCCAGTAGCGAAACTGCCTTTTCCGATTATCAGAGAACATCAATGTTTGCTCCTTTCGACATAAGAGAGCGTATCGCCATATTCGCGAATCAGAAAGATCGCCAATGACGCGCCCATTATGCCGGGCGAGTGTTAAGAGCGCATTAAGTTCACATTAAGATAGCGTTAACGATCGATGACAAAAAAGGGGCAGGAACTCGCGTCGCTCACACAGAAATAAAAACGAGAATTCCCCGGAGGTTGAACTTTCATGCTTGAAGACGCGCTGCAGGCGCATGAGGAACAGGTAGACACACTGCTGCGGGCGGCGAATAAATATGTCGGCGCATTGAAGGGCTGGAAGAAGGCGGCGCAGATCGGACATATGGGCAATCTGCAAAAATTGGCGGCGCAGGCGGAGGAATTGGGCGGCGCACTGCCGGCGGCGACAACGGATGCTAAGGAGTCTTGGAGTTTCGATCTGCGCGGCTATTTGGAAAGCGACGAATGGCGCAAGGAGCTCCAGGCTGTCGCCGCAAATCGTTTCTCATTGCGAACCCAAGAAGACGATGACACGCTGATCGCCTCCCCAGTGACGGTGCGGTCATTGCCGGGGCGCGGAACGCTCCAAATCGGGCGCGTCAACTGGCCGGCGATCCGGCCGCGCGTTGCCGCTGAGGAACTGAAACGGCTGCGCGACCGCACCGCCGCCGCCAATTCCCTGGAGTTTGCCGAAAGCCTACTGGGCGCCTGTAAGCACTTAGACGCCTCGGAAAAGCCGTTCGCACGGTTCCGCGATATCTACGATCTCTTCTGCCTCACCCCTGGATATAAGAAGGATAACCCTCCGGCGGCGTTCGGGCAGCAGATCTACGCGCTGCACAAGGCGGAAATCCGCGCGACACGCGGCGGGCGGACCTTCGAGATCGAATACGCCACAGGCAACGCCAAAGAGCGCGACATCTTCACCATTATCTCCGAGGAAGGCCGCACTCTTCGCTACTACAGTATCTGGTTCAAGTGAGGCTCGCGAATTCCATGACGACAAACGATCTTCCGAATCTCTCCCTCGACCGGTGGCTGGATGTTCTGAAAGCCGAATACCTGGATGACTACGTGCGCTCGGGCGGCTCCGCCGTCAAAGTTATTACGGGATCCAACGACTTGCTGGACACTGCGGCGGCGCGCATTCGCGAAGAAGCGACCGCCACCGGTTACTTCCACGCTCATTTGAATCCTGGTAAGCTACGGCCCAACGGCAAACGCCCGGACCTGCAC
>NZ_JBDSQY010000043.1:0-13407 GCF_039929585.1 Capsulimonas sp. | reverse complement strand
AAGTACGTTCATCGACCTACGTGGATTTAAGAGCCTACGACACATATAACAAATGCCTGCGGCGCTTGGTCTGAACCCGCGCAGGCGGGTGACCGTACTTTGAGCCGCGAATTCATTCGCCAGGCTTCTGAGAAGTGAATGATAAATGCGTATCCATATTGGTCTCGATATCGGCGGCACAAAGCTGATTGTGGCGGCGGCGGACACTCAAGGCGTCCTGCTTCGCCAAACGCAATGCCCCACGCCGCGCGATCTTGATGAGGGGTTGGAGCTGCTCAAGGCAATGACGCGTCGCGTCGCGGGTGAAGATTCGATCGCCGCGATCGGCGCATCCGCGGGAGGTCCGCTGGATCACGTCACGGGGATCGTTTCTCCACTGCATCAGCCGCAATGGCGGGATGTCCCTCTGAGAGCGATCTTCGAGCGTGAGTTCGGGCGTCCGTTCGCTGTCGATGTGGACACCAACGCGGCCGCGCTCGCCGAATATCGGTGGGGCGGGGATACTCCCGAGCGTCTCCTTTATCTGACGCTCAGCACGGGAATGGGCGGCGGGCTGGTGATCGGCGGCGCCTTGTACCGAGGGGCGGGCGGCGTTCACCCCGAAGTCGGCCATCAAGCCGTGCCCCCTGTCGGGTCATTCCCACATCCCGTGATCTGTGAATGCGGCTCGGAGAGCTGTCTGGAAAGCTTCGTGTCGGGAAACGGCATACGGCGCCTGTACGGAAAGCCCGCCGAGCAGCTTGATCCCGCAGAGTGGGCGGAGGTCGCCGTCAACCTCGGCCTGGGCTTACGCAATATGGCGGTGTGTTACGCCCCGGATGTTATTGCGATTGGCGGCGGCGTCGCGGTCGGCGGCGGAGAGCCCTTTCTCACCCAAGCGCGCCGTGTGATGGCGCAGGGGCTGAAGCTGGTCCCTGCGCCGGAAGTACGCTTGAGCCGTTTGGGATACGAAACGGCTCTTCGCGGAGCCATTGCGCTGGCGATGACCGCAGCCGGCGAATCTGGCGGCAAAATTAACGCTGAGTTGAATATCGATGATTTCGCTTGACCTGATGTCATAATTCATTAATGCGAGTATCAATCAAAGATGTGGCGCTTCGGGCGAATGTGTCACGCGGAACCGTCTCGCATGTGCTGAACGGCAACGTGGAGGCGCGAATCGCGCTGGAGACGCAGGAGCGGGTTCGCAAGGCGGCGAGCGAGCTGGGTTATGTCCCCAATCAGATGGTGCGCTCGCTTTTCCTCAGCAAGACCCAGCTGATTGGGGTGCTGATCACAGGCATTGAAAATCCCTTCTTCATCGAGCTGCTGGGCGCCAGCGAACGGGCGATTTCCGGGGTGGGGTATCGCCGATTGGTGGACGCCTCCATTCCCTATGACGCAACGGCGCGTCCAGAGATTTTGTCCGTCTGGCCTGTCGACGGGATCCTGATGCACGCCGCCATCGGCCGCGTGTCCGAGGGGATTCTTGGCGCTCCCGTCTCCCACGTTCCGGTGGTGTACCTGGATTCTTCGGCCGACGCGCATCGGGACACGGTGCAGTTCGATCTGCGTCCCGGCATGACGGCCGCGGAAGAGCATCTCTTTGCGCGCGGCCACAAACGCATCGGCGTGGTCAGTCCGTACGATCCATTTGACGTGTTCGTGAAGCAGCGCCATCAATCGCTCTACGCCGCCGAGCACGACCGGGACGTACGTGTAATCTCGTTCAAATTGGACGATAACAGTCGGTGGGGAGCCCTGAACCTGGGGCTCCACGTCGGCGCCATGGCGTCTTCCGAACGGCCCACCGCGCTGATCTGCCACAACGACCATATTGCGATCGGCGTTTACCATGGCCTGCTGCGCGCCGGGCTGCGCGTTCCCCAGGACATCGCTCTCATCGGTGTCGATGGGATTCGAGAAGGTGATTGCCTGGACAAACCGCTTTCCACCATCAAGAACCCCGTCGACGATTTGTGCCGGATCGCGGTCGCCATGCTGCTCGAACGGATCGACGGGGTAGTGGACGGCGCGCCGAGGCATGTGACCGTTCCCAGTGTTTTTCTGCCCAAAGGGACGACATAGGATTACGTAATCAATGACGAACGAAATCGGACAAATCCCGGCCTACGGCGTCTATCACGAGAGCGGCCGTCCGCAATTTCACTTTACCGCTCGGCGTAACTCGCTGAACGCTCCCAACGGCCTTGTTTACTTCGAGGGCGAGTATCATCTGTACTTCCAGCATAACCCCAAGGGCAACAGCTGGGGAAATATGACCTGGGGACACGCCGTAAGTACGGATCTGGTGACATGGCGGCAGCTGGACAATGCGATTGAGCCGGATTCTCTGGGGATGATCTACTCCGGGTCCGCCGTGGTGGACCATGAAGACACTGCGGGATTTGGGACCGGCGAAGGGCCGGCGATTGTGGCGATGTACACCGCCGCCGGCGGTTCGTCGCCGGAATCCGAGGGGCAGCCGTTTACCCAGTGTCTTGCATACAGCAACGACCGGGGACGGACGATGACGAAATATGCCAGCAATCCCGTTCTGCCACATCTTGTCGGAGAGAATCGTGACCCGAAGGTCATCTGGTATGCGCCTGGCCGGTTTTGGGTGATGGCGCTGTTTTTGGACCGGGAAAAATTCGCCCTGTTCACCTCGCCAGACCTGAAGCAGTGGACGCGTTTGCAGACCATCGCGCTGGCGGATTCCAGTGAATGCCCAGATTTCTTTCCCCTGGTTGTGGATGGGAGAGTGGAGGATGAGCGCTGGGTCTTTGTCGCCGCCAACGGTCACTATCTGATCGGGCGTTTCGACGGCTGCGTGTTTACGGAGATCGCCGGACCGTATCTGATGGACGTCGGCGCAAATTTCTACGCCGGGCAGACGTTCAGTAACATTCCGGCCGCCGACGGCCGGCGCATCCAGATCGGTTGGATGGCCGGCGGGGTCTATCCTGGGATGCCGTTCAATCAGCAGATGAGCTTTCCCGTCGAGCTGACTCTGCGCGATACCCCCGACGGGCCACGTGTTTTTCGATATCCCGTGTCCGAAATCTCATTGCTTGTGGATCGCCATAGGGAGTGGCGCAATTTGACCGTGGCGCCCGGGGAAAACCCTTTGCATGAGATCGATTCGGACCTGCTCGATATTTCCATCGAAGCGCGCTTAAGCGCCGAATCGGTTTTCGGATTTCGGATTGGCGGCAGGGAGATACGGTACTCCGCGCCCGATCAGATCATCTCTTGTCTCGGCCGCGCCGTCAAGCGTGAAAGCCAGGATTCGACAATTGCGCTGCGCATCCTCGCTGACCGCACTTCGATCGAGATATTCGTCGACAATGGCCGCACGGTACTGTCCTTCTGTGTAACGCCTACAGAGCCGCAGCCACAGCTGGAGTTTTTCACCGAAGGCGCGTCCGTTCACCTCATTGCCTTGGACGTTTGCGTTCTCTTATCGGCATGGCCCGATCCCACTTGATCTTATTCAAACGACTGATTGTCACCGGGCGCTTGTTTCGCGGCTAGTGGATTGCCGGCTTTGTCTGTTTCCACCACGCCGACCACCGCTGCGCCTGGATTTGACGGGCTTTAGCGCTGGCCCAGGGATCGTAGGTGAGATTCGTGGCGATTTGCCGCGTGCGGAGCAGTGTTTGCAGGGTGCGATAGGCGCCGGCGCGAACCGCCAGGGTTTTGTCGCTGAGGCCGGCGATCAGCGCGGGCAGGGCGTCATCTCCGGCATTGCTGAGGAGGACGACCATGGGCGCGATCTGGGGTTCTTCAAATACGCCGAGCTCCTGCACCAATCCATGGAGACCGGCGGCGGCTTGTTTGGGGTTCTTTGCTTTAAGCGCTCCGTAGGATTTGCTGCTGAGAGCGGTTTTTACCGCCGTGAGGTCCGGGTTGGCCGCCGGGCCTGACACACCCGCTGCCGAAGATTTTAGATGCAATGCCTTGCTGAGTTCGTCCAGGAAGTCTTGCGGGCCGCGATAGCCCTCTGTATCTAAAATCGCTGGTCCGCCGTTCGAAGGCAATAACATCACACGCGGGATGGCGTTGATTTGGTATGTTTGGGCCTCCGCCTGATTTTTATCGACATCGAGACGCACGCAGATGACGTTTTTGAGCGCGGCTTTCACGGCGGCGTTGGAGAACGTATCTTGCTCCATCTGGCGGCACGGGCCGCACCAGGTTGCGGAAAAGTCGACTAAGATCGGTTTTCTTGTTTTTGCCGATTGGATCTTCGCGGCGGAAAGGCTGCTTTGCCACGAGACGTCGGCAAATGCGCAGGACGACCAGAATATCAGCAGGAGCGCGATTGTATACTTCATGTTGACACCAATGATTTTCAATGTGCGATCTTCGGCCAGAAGGTCGCGTAGTGGAAATTCTCGCTGTTTTCCTGGTCGTGACAGCGGATACACGTGGCCGGCGTCACGGGGCGCAGGGTGCTCGGTTTGTGGACCTTGGAGCCAGACGCCGCCGCTGCCTGCATGGTATTAATGTGCTCTTTGCCTCGCCCATGGCAGCTTTCGCACTGCACATTTTCGAACTGCGGTGTGCGCTGGGCGTCCACAAAGCCGCTGTAAAGACCGTAGCCGACGGTGTGGCAGCTGAGGCATTCGGGGTCGTACTGGCTATTTTTCTTCACCAGAGTTGTGTACGCGTGCGCATGTCCGGAGGCTTCGTAGACCTTGTGCGCATCTTGATGGCAGCTGATACATGCCGTCCCTCCGACAAACTCATCTGCGGTGCTCGCCGCGCCCGAGATCCGCTCCATCCCTTCCGCCGACGCCAGCTCGTAACGCCGGTCCCGAAGCTCGTCTTTATAGCGGGCGATCAAAGCGAGCATCGCCGCATCTTTGGCGACTTGATCGCCCATGATTTTAATCCCACGCGAGCTTTCGGCGTAGTATCCATTTCCCTTGCGCTTCAGATCGATCTCGCCCATTACCTTGCCCCGGTCGGTGACGTTGAATAGAAATGCGCGGTTGGCGTCCTGCGTGGTGTTCGACGACTGCGGGACATCGCCGCCGAGGATACAGTTCACCTCGGGGAAGTGCGCGGCGATTTGCCGCTGCGTGCTTTCATCAACAAAGGCGAGTACGACAATATAATCCGATGTCCCTTTGAGCGTGTTGATCACGTTCGACAGCGCTTCGAGCGGCGGTTTGACATCGACGCCCGGACCACAATCGATTGGGTCCAGCGCGGTAACACCCGTCACGCCGATGCGCAGACGGCCGCGTGTCACGATCCGGCTGGTTTCCACGATAGGAGCGCCGTCCCGTTTTGCGACGACATTCGCCGAGACGAAGGGCAGATGCGACTGCGCGATCATCTGGCGCAGCGTATTCAAATCCAGACCCGCCTCGGTTTTGCCCAGATTGACGGCGTCGTATCCGATCTTGCTCATCCCGTCCATCAGATAATGTGTCTTCATCTGTTCGTACGGGCGGCCGCCGGGGGTGAGGTTACCGGCGTCCAGAATGACCCGGTTCGCCGCCGGGGCGGCCCGCATCAGCGTGGCGCGGCCGGGCAGGCCGCCAGCCTGATCGCGGCGGCATCCGCACGGCTCCAGATATCCCCGGCTGTCGCCCGTCAAAAAAAACGTCAGGCGATCCGGATAGGCCGCGCTCCCGGACTTGCACCCACCCGTGAATGCGATCGCCAGGAGACCGGCGAGGACAAACGAGGAGGCAGCCAGAACGATTTTATTTGTCGAGAATTGAAGCGCCATGGTTAATGCAGCAGGGCGTAGGCCAGGATATTGACATTGATCCGTTCGGCTTCGCCGACTTCATCGCCGCCGCAGCAGCAGCAGTTTTGGGCGTGCGCCGTATCGTTGAGTCCATCCGACGAGAACAATACGACGATCTTGCCGTTGACCGTCAGTCCCTCCAGCTGCGCGGTGTGCTGCGCATGGGTCGTCTGGACATTGCTGATCTTGTAGACGGTGCGGAAGATCGGGTGGGTGAGCGGGATCGGCTTCATCTTCTGACCGGGAAAGATCGTCGCCATCTCGCTCCGAAAAGACTGTGTCCATTTCGGGTCGGAGCATCCCGAGGACGCCAGCAGAAATCCTCCATGCGTCACATAGTAGCGCAGCTGGGTGCGCTCCTTCGGCGTGAGATTAAAACCGCCCTCGCCGGTCATGATCGCGAACGGATATTGATAGAGCGCGTCGTTTTCTAGGTTGACCTTTGTAAATTTCGAACTCGTGTCGATATTCGTTTCCAGCTGAAGCCGCTGCAGGAATCTATCGCTGTAACAGACCGAACTCTTATCGACGGCATAGATAAGATTGGCGCATTTGACCTCGCCGCCCGCTTCATTCTGAGCCATGGCCCCTGCCGCCGCAGAGAGAATAACGGCGGCGGCGAAGATTGTATTTCGGAATTTTTTCATTTTCTTGTTTCCACAGATGCAGAATACCACTATTGCCCGTCCGCCACGGACTTAAAGTAATCGCTGATCATTTTTCGATATTCCGGCGGGTATCGATTGGGATCGTGATCGCCGGCCTTCGCCGGTTTCTGTGATGGATTTTTCATGACCTCGACATCGCTTGGCGAGAGGGGGGCGGACCCGGTTCCCAAATGATTGGCGTGACGCATCTTTTTCATTCCGCCGGTCCCGGTCATGGTTTGCGTACTGGGCATGTAGGCTTTAGGGCTGCGCACGGTGTATCCGCCGCCGCTTTTACCGCCCGGGCCCGACTGCATCCCGCCCGCGCCAAAGCCCATGCCGTTTTGACCTTGGCCATTGCCCTGTCCGGAGCCGAACTGATCCAGGGACTTGCCAAGGCCGGATTGGCCGAGAGACTGCGCGAGTGAGATATCCAGCTCGCCTTTGGCCTGGCTCTGGCAGGCGCCGGCCTTTTTCACCATGGCCTGCAATTGCTGGAGCGCGTTTTGCGCGTTTTCAAATCCCACGGGGCCGTTCCACTGCTGGAAGCTGTCGCCCGCGCTCTTCATCAATTCCGAGATTTTGCGCCGGTCTATCTCATCGGCGATCTTGCGCGCCGTATCGGCCGCTTTCGGGAAGTGGGCCTGCGCGGTTTCCGCGTGTTCTCGGAAGTCCTTTTGCAGCTGTGTCAGCTCGCGCTGAATATCCGCCTGCTCGACATGGAGCGCATCCAATTTCGTCTTGCTTTCCACATCGTTTCCGGAACTCTGCTGAAACTCGCGCGCCTTCAGCACAAGCTGCCCTTGGCGGTTGAGCAGATCCATGAAGCGCTGCGTGTCGTTGTAGAGCGGCTGGATCTCCATCATATGCTGGACGGCGGCCTGCGCCTGTCCCTGCATCTGTTCATTGGCCTTCGCCAGCTGTTTCGCCGCATCCTCAGCGCTCTTTGCGGCTTGCGCGGGGCTGCTGCTTTGCGCCTGCTGCATGGCGCCGTTCGCCGCGTCGCCAACCTTCTGCGCGATTTCGCTGATTTTTTTCTTCAGGGCGCGCTCAAAGTCCGTGGGCGATGGCGACTGGCTAAACTCCTTCATCGCCTTCGCCATTTGCTGAGCGCGTTTTTGCAGATCTTGCTGCTCCTTTTTCGCCTCCGCGATCTGCTTTTGCAGACCAGGATCGCCGGGTTTCTTCGCCAGCTGCTTTTGCAGGTCCTGCATCTTTTGCGCCAGCTGCTGCTGCTGATCCGCCAGATCTTTGACGGCGCTGACAATGTCGTCGGTATCTTTGTTCAGATCGGCGGGAGTCCGCTCTTGTTTTAAGGCTTCGTTGAACTCTTCCTGACTCACAACCTTCATGGTGTACGTCTCAGTCTCGCCGATGTTCGGTTTTCCGGGATTGTTGTCGTAGGCAGTCGCGTAGTATGTGATTTTGTCGCCCGGCCGCACGCCAAGGTCCGCCAGATCCATCGTAAGTTCGTGCGTGGCGCGCTTGACGGGAACTTCGGGATAGCTTCGTGGACTGTCCGCGAGATCATTGATCAGACGGTGGATCTGCACGCTTTGCACGCCCTGATCGTCTTCCGCGTCGATGCCGACCGGCACCTTCATCTTGGGAGTTACCAGGATATCCTGGGTTGGAGTGGTGATCCAAACGTTCGGGCGCGCATCTTTGTCGAGTGTGATCTTGCCTTTGGCCGCATCCGGGTTAATTTGTCCATCTTCGGCGGTGAGCGACAGGCGATACTCTCCCGATCTTGTGATCGTCATCTGGACGGACGCCTGCTGTTTATTCTTTGGATCCGGCTGGAGCGCGATCTGCTGGTCGCCGCCGGGAATATCCGTTTTCAGCGTGAGCAGCCCCCCGCTGAGCGGTCGGTTGCTCGTAATTTGGAATGTTGCGGTCGTGCCGGCCAGACCGTGGATCCCATTCGGGCCGACGGTTTCCTTCGTGGGCGGATGCGCCGTGTACGCCGGGTAGACATAGGAGACTTGCAGGCCGGTGATAGTCGGCGGCTTGGCGACCGTGATGAGATAACGCGCGCTGCGCCCGGTGTTCGCCTGGACGTAGAAACGTGTGTTTTCGCGCAGGGAATCCAGGGTGACCGAATAGACGCCTGGTTCTCCGCTCTCCAGCGCGATCTTCTGCCACTCGGCGCCGTGCGCGCTGGTCATGAGCGACACGGTATCTGGTGTTTGCCCGCTTAACTTAACGCTCACCAGCAGGCTTTCCCCATATCGCACAACCGCTCCCTTCGGCTGAACATCAAAGCGTGTGACAGAGTAGGGTGGGGTGACATCATCCATCCAGGGCGCGAAGAGGCGGGGCGCCACGGCGAGGAAGCCGCCGGAGAATAAGAGGGCCACAAGAGCCCAGGCAACGCCCAAAATCGCCATGGTGCGCGCCGCAGAGCGTTCCGCCGTTCGATCCGCCCCCTCGATTTTGCCCAGACCCGCCGTGGCGGTTTCTCCGCGCCGCACTTCGCGCTCCATCAGAGGCGCCTGTCCCTCAGGCGCATCCGGCAGCGCATGCTCGAACTGGATCGCATTGATAAACGCGTTGTCCACTTCCGGGTGTCGTTCTTCGAGAATTCGGGCGGCCCACTCGTCGCTGTAACCCAGCCGCGAAGAAAGATCAAGGATCGATTTGATCTTCCATGCAAGAAACGCGACTTGACCGGCGAGCGCGACCCAGCGGAGCCAGACCGGCAGGCCGAAGACGAGGTCGAGCACGAAGAGCGCCGCGAGAACAGTCATCCACTGCCAGGCCAGACGATAGAAGGCCGTGCGGATTTGTGTCGAGCGCGCCTCGGCGGCGGCTCGCCGGAGATTACTCTTAAGCGGGTTCAGATCGGCTGGTCGTGTTGGGTTATCGATCATTTCAGTTTCTCACGATCTCATCGTCGCCATCAATAGGACGAAGTTACCGAACGCATGCTTTTGAGATAGACCTGCATGGCTGTATCGAACTTCCATCGGCGGATTGACTTCAATGTCCATGGGCCGGCGCGCTCGAAGCGCGCGATGTAATCGGGCGTCGGCATTCCCGATCCCATCATGATCGTCATGGCGGATTGCGCGGACGCCGTATTGTTGAAGAAAAAGTGCGCCTCGGCTTTTGTATGGGCGTCGTTGAACAAACAGGGGCCGTCCTGCTGCAAAATCGTGGCCTCCGCCTCCCGAGGCCCAGTAAACTCCAGCAGCCGAGTCCCGGCAAGATGGGACATCTGCTGGGCGTAATCGTCCTGTGTCATACACAGGACACGCGCGGAGGCGCCGAGAAATTCCTGCCAATAGGGGCGGTCCAGCACGACGATGATGGGCGTTGTCGACTTGTCGCCGCCATAGATTCCGCTGAAAATGGTTTGCAGCAGCGTCGCCCGGTCCGAGATCGCTGGTCCGGCAAGTGGATTCATATCCTGGTTGTCGGGGAGACCATCTCCGTCAGAATCCGTTTTGCTGGGATCGGTCCCGAATCGCTTTTCGATGAGATCGGACAGCCCGTCATGGTCGGTATCTTTTCGCAATTCCGTGAGTGATAGGGTCATTGCGCTGCCCAGGGTGTTTGCGGCCTTCTCCTGAAGCATTGAGTACTTTTGTGCGAGCTTGGTCCGCTGCTCCATGGGGATCTTGGGGTCGGACATATCCTTTGTAATTTTGGCCAGATCGTCCGCGGATGAGCCCTTGGGAGGGCCGAGAGTGACCTGATCCTCGTTGACACTGAGAACGCAAGAACGCGTGGGAGTTACGGAAGAACTGCTGTAATAAGAACTGCGTGAAGCGGTGAAGGCTTTTCCCGTAAAGAGAAATTCGGCCCACTGGCCTCCCCGCCTGCGGGCGAGCCAGATATCATTGGGATCGCCGTAGCGATCGGACAGAAAGACCGCCCAGGTGTCCAGACCTGCCGGCGCGGTGGTAATACAGGTGATGCTCTTCGCCGCGACATCGGCCGCCGTATCGGACTTCCCGGTTTCCTGGGGAGTTTTTAGGAGAAACGCCGGCTCCACGCCGAGGGTGCGCTGCTGAACGGAGCTTTGAAACGGCGCCACCTCGCCGATTTTGAGCAGCGCCATGCGCGCGGACGAGCGCGATTGGTCCGGCGCGTCGGGATCGAAGGCGGCGTCGGTCAGCATCTTCTTGACTTCCGGGCTTGAGCCTCCTGTCAGGATCTTGATCAATTTCGTTTTGAGGGCGGTGCGCGCGGTTGCCGATCTGCTCCCTTTTTGAGGCGCGCTGAGCTGCTGTTGGAAGGTGAGCAGCGCCTGCTTTGCCGCAGGCAGATCCATTGCGTTCAGCGTGTCGATCGCCGCGATGGCGCACTGCGGTTTGGCGACATCAAGATAGTCGGTGAGAGCAGGGACCGCCGGACTTCCCAGCGTTCCCAGCGTATCGAAGGCGGCGATCGCCTCGGCGCCGATTGGAGTCGCAATCGCCATCTGTTCGGCCTGGGCGATCTCGTCGCTGGAGGCGGCCTGCCCGGTTTGGCGAGCCTCAAAGGAACTGTTCGGCTGCGGCGCGTTTGCCGCAGCCTCATCAATGGGCTGCTTCAGTCGCGCGATTTCGGCGTTGATCTTCGCCGGATCAGAGTAGGCTTTCAGCTCCCACTGGCCGGTCGCCGTGCTGACCATTTCCGCGCCGTAATACTCCCCCAGGCGCTGCATGACGCCACTGAGATCCAATTTGTCGATGACTTTGAATTCCGGCCGGTCAATTGTGCGCTGCTGAGACGGACTGCTTCGGTAAGAGGAAGTCGGATCGGTCATTGCATCCTGACTGTCTTCGTCCGAATCTTCGGTTTTGTTGCGCGCCGCGCGAAAGTCCGCGCGCTTTTTCAAAAGTGCGGCGTCAGTTTTGATCTGGATACGCTCGACATCGGCGAAGGCGCGCAGCATGGCGTCATCTGTCGGCCCGGTCAGTAACAAACCAATCGTCTCCACGGGCGGCTGAGTTTGAATGCGCTTTAGATCTTCGGGCGCTGCGAAGTCCAGCAGAACATACCCTTTGGATGTGTCCCACGCCATCGGCGTTCCGGCGCTGCGCATCGCCTCCATGGTCGATTGGATCGTACGTTCTGTGCCGTCATAACTGCGTCCTGCCCCACCGGACGGATTGAGATCATCTAAAGGCTTTGGCGCAAAGACGACCCACGTTCCGCCGGCCTTATGGGCAAACGCTGCGGCGATGCTCAGTGGTTCTTGAGAATCCGCGCCGCCGCCGTAGAAATCGGTGTAGGAAAGGGTCTTACTGAGATCCGCCGTGGCCGAAATCTTCGCGCTCGCCGGCGATACTCCCGTTCCAATTTGTGTGGGATTTACGCTGGGCGGCGTGGGGCCGCACCCCAAGATAGGGGCGAATGATATGACGCATATTCCAACGATGATTGGTCGATAATATCGCATATTTTTCTTCTCTATAACAGTCCGGCCCGCCGGCGCAGAATCCATTCGATGGTGAAGATGGCCAGAAGGATTGCAAGGATCGGACCCCGATCCCAGGCGCTTTGGGAATCGGTCTTTCTGGAGATCACTTGCAGTGAATCCTTGAGCTTGAGCGGAAGCTGATCGAGATCGTTTGCGGCCAGCATCTCCCCGCCGCCAGCTTCCGCGATTTGATGCATCATCTCCGGATCGGCCGCCGTCACCAGATCTTCCTCGCTGCTTGGAAACACGCTGAACGGAACCATCAGCGATCCGCCATTCGGCCGTCCCAGCCACGCCGTATACTCCCCGGGAGCGTGCGCCTTGAACGAGCCGACGAAGTTCGCTTGTGTGGATCCACCCCTTGCCAAGGTCACATGCTCGGTCTTCCCATTCGGCAGGACGATGGTCACCGGCGGAACGCTCGCTTTGGCTTTGCCGCGTACAAAGGCCATGAGCGAGACCGGCTGATTGGGCGAGTAGCTGGCGCGGTCGGTTTTCAGGGACAGGTCCTGACCCGGCAGGAAGTCCGATTGATTGACAAGCCAGCGTACCAGCTGCGTCCAGAAATCGTTGTAGCAGCCGCCGTAATCCTTCATGTCGGGCGGCAGGAGCGCCCAGCGCCAGAGACCTTCGCCCACGACGGAGACGGCTTTGCCCTGCCCGTAGTTCTGGTAGGCGATCATGGCCATCTCCTGGCTTGCATTTCCTGAGGGTGATCCGGAGGCGCGCGCCAGGACGACGGAGAGCGATTTCTCGCCTTCTACTTTCGTCGCCGAGATCAGGGTGGGCAGTTTTTGGATCACGAGGTCCGGGTTGGGCGTGGCGGAGAAATTGAACGCCGGGTTGCGCCGGCCTTCATCCGTCACCTTCATGCGCACATCTTGTATCTCCTCGGAGCTCCATTGCAGCGGCTCCAGTGCGCTGAGATTTCCGGTCTGCTTGCCGGGATTGCCGCGCAGGAAGATGACATTTCCGGAGTGGTCCGAAACAAAGGTCTTGAGCGCCTCCGTGCTTGGGGGATCGAAGAAATCTTCGTACCCTTTTCCAATGACGACGACATCGTACTTGGCGAAATCCGCAGCTGTCCGCGGGACCGTGATTTCGCGAGGCTTCTGGGCTGACGCCGTGTCGGCGCTTCCCGCCACCGCGAACGTCTTGTCGCTGGTCAGCTTGAAAATAGAGTCAACTTCGATGCTTGGGTCGGTGTGCAGCGCCTGGATAAGGAATTTAGCGTCCCAACTAGGGCGCGCTTCCAGCACCAGGACACGCGCCTTCGATTTCAGCACTTGCAGGTACGCCGTGCTTTTGTTGTTGGAAAGAGTGACCTCGCCCGGCATGCCGTGCAGCGCCATCGTATAAGGATAGACCCCTTCTTTGTCCTGATGCACGGTGAAGAGTACGGTGGATGGATGGTGGTCGTCGAGCGTGATGGTCTTTGTTTGCAGGGTTTTACCGGCTTCGATGAGATCGAGCTGCGCGGTCTGTCTGGAGTATCCCACGCTGCGCACCTCGGCGCTGAGCGGCGTTTCCTGCTGTGGGGCGGCGAAGATTTGCGGTCGCCGGTTGAGCAGCGACGCATCTCTCCCCTGGCTGACGGT
>NZ_JBDSQY010000042.1:0-32233 GCF_039929585.1 Capsulimonas sp. | reverse complement strand
ACTCCTCACGGCCACGTGACGAGTGAATGGATGATAATTATCAGCACCCCTTTTACCCTGCGAAGCAGCTTGTTGGGAAAAAGGGCGGGTGCCCTATGGGCGGACGCTTTAGCGCCGGGGGAATAGGTTCCTAAACCTCCGACAAAACCCCCACCCCATACGCGCCCAACTCCAGCATTCCCTCCACTTCCTCCCCAGTAATCAATTCTCGGAAAATTCCGGCCGGCAAAGCCACGGGCGCTGGAACGGAGTTGTGGTTGAGAATATAGACGAGAGCCTCGCCCGACGGCAGGGTCTGCTCGGTAACTTCGACGCCATGCGGAGGCCGCGCGCCCAGCGGCGGCTGGATTTGCGCCTCATCCAGCACGATCTGTAAGAATGAGCGCAGCCCGCCGGCGGCGAGGGCCGTGGCGAGGTAGTAGGCTTTGCCCTCGCCGAAGCCGTTGACGGTGACGGCGGGCATTCCGGCGTAGAAGTCTCGCTCGTACCGCGCCAGAACTTCCGCGCCTTCCGCGTGGATCAGATCGCAAAGCATGCCGCAGTCGGAAATGGACCCATCGGCTTCGAAACATACGGAGTTGGATTCGGAAGGAGACAGTACGTCGATTGACTCCGCCCAGATTCCCAGCAGACTGCGCAGCGGTCCGGGATAGCCGCCCGGGTGCACCAGATCGGTCTCATCGACGATGCCGCTGAAGTAGGTCGTCACCAGCACGCCGCCAGCCCGAACATACGCCTCTAAACGCTCAGCGACGCCCGGCTTTACCATATACAAAACGGGCGCGATGAGGAGCTTGTATTTCGAAAGGTCGGCGTCCGGGGAGACGACGTCCGCGACAATCCCCAGGTCGTGCAGCGCGGAGTAATAGCTCTGGGCCTGCGCATGGTACTTCAGATCGACGCTGGGACCGCTGGAGTACTCGATCGCCCACCAGTTGTCCCAATCGAACAGCACCGCCGCCGGCGCCTCGACGCGCGCGCCCAGCGTATTCTCTCCCAGCGCCTCCAGCTCGGCGCCCAGAGCCGCCACTTCCTGAAAGACGCGGGCGTCGCTGCGTCCGGCGTGCTCCACTACCGCCCCGTGAAACTTCTCGCATGCGCCGCGTGAGCGCCGCCACTGGAAGTACATAATGGCGTTCGCCCCATGCGCCATCGCCTGATACGACCAGAGACGCATCACGCCAGGGCGTTTTAAGGAATTGTACGCCTGCCAGTTCTGCTGCGAAGGAGTCTGCTCCATCAGCATCCAGGGCTGGCCTTCCTTGCAGCCGCGCATGAGACTGTGGTTGAAGGCGATCTCTGCGGGAGTCGCGCCCCGCTGTGGGTACGAGTCCCACGAGACAAGGTCTAACTCGCGGCCCCATCGATGGTAATCCAGCGGCTTGAACGGCCCCATCAGGTTTGTCGTGACCGGGATATGGGGCGTGATCTCTTTAAGAACGTCACGCTCGGCTTTAAAGCAGTTCAAAAGGCTCTCGGATTGAAATCGATCGTAGTCGATGAGCAGCGACTGCATTGATCCCTCGCCGTTCTTCGTCGGCGGCTCGATCTGCGACCAGTCCGTATACGTGTGTCCCCAGAACGTCGTATTCCAGCGCCGGTTGGTCTCCTCCAGGCTCCCATAACGGTTCGCCAGCCAGAGACGAAACGCCGCCCCGCACTGATCGCAGTAACAGGGGTTGCCGTACTCGTTGCTCACATGCCACACGAGCAGTCCGGGATGGGCGCCGTAGCGCTCCGCCATTCGCCGCGCAAGGTTCGTGGAGAGACGCCGAAAATTGGGAGAGTTCGGGCAGAACGTATGCCGGTTACCATGGCGCTGCCGCACGCCATTTACGTCCACGCGCAGGATGTCCGGGTACTTCTGATCCATCCAGGCGGGGACGGACGCCGTCGCGGTCGCCAGACAGAGGCCGACGCCGCCCAAAGTAAGTTTTTCGATCACACGGTCCAGCCACTCGAACGTAAACGTCTCTTCGTCGGGCTGAAGGCTCACCCAGCCGAACACGGGCAAGGTCGCGACATTCACATGGGCCAAGCGCATGAGGCGAACATCGTCGTCCCAAATCTCCTCCGGCCACTGTTCGGGGTTATAGTCTCCGCCATGGAGAATGCGGGGAAAGAAGATATCGCTAGTCATGGAGTGTCGTCCCTTGGAACCGGAATTAAAAATCGATCGCGACGCGGAGCGCCGGTCTATTTTAACGCGGGATGAAGGAAAATGCAAGGCGATTCGGCCGGAATAGCGATTTTACTATCCCGGCCTAGTCGCGTGGGGTGAGAAGGGGGGCGCTCGCCGATTTACTTCAGAGTCGGATCGTCGATAATCAGCAGGTATGGATAGTCGGCGGCGGTGACGGTGATTTTGGCGGCCTGACCGCCGGCGCTTTCGAGCGTGAAGGGAACGGTCTTGTCGCTGATCGGATCGTATACCGTGATGGAGGCTTTTTTGCCGGAGAACCCGTCCAGGGTCAGCGTGAACTTCTCCGGATCGAGGGGCTTCATCACGTCGCGGGTCATCACGTAGTACGGAATAACGAACCGATGGCTGTTGACTTGAAACGGCAGGAAGGCGAAGACGTCCCGGTCGTAGAGATCGGGATGCTCGGACGTCCCGTCGCCTTTGAACTGGGCGTGATCGTGCGTATCGGAGATGGAGATGAGCGAGATCGGATGCGTCTTGGTCAGGCTGGGATCCAGTCCATTGTTCATCTTCGCGACCATGCGACTCGTGGCCGCCAGGGCCGGCGCCGTGTAGGAGGAATCGTCTGCGGGATACTCGGCGTCTTTCTTCAGCGCGAGCTCCACGAAGTTCGCCTGAACGATCCCCAATTCTTTGTCGCCCAGTTTGCGATTATTGGACATGGCGGCGTAGAGATCGACTTTCGAGACGCCCTTGTTGAGGAAGAAGCTGTAGAAACGAAGCGTCGTCTTCGCTTTCACCAGCAGCGCCGTTTCATTGGATACGCTGGGATTGTCCACACCGGCCGAAACGTTGGTTTCGGTAATCCAAACGGTCGTCGGCTTGACAGTCCCGTTAACAGTGCGGCTCAGACGGCCATGGGCGGTCTTACCGACATTGTTCGTGATCGGTCCCATGTCGCGCACGATGTTCTCGGTTTGAATACTCGTGGCGTTGTATTCTGGAAACAATGCATCGTACGTCGGCACATAGGGATCGATCTCGTACTTCGCGTTGAGGTTGTTTCCGCGAGGGTTGTTCTTGGGGTAGGACCGGCGCGGCGGGTATGGATGTTTGTCGATCGCGGCGACACGGGCAGGCTCCTCGGAAGAGGCCGACCAGGGCATGGTGTTGGCGAAGCCGTCGCCGATCTGCACGCCGCTGAACTCCGACGTATGATCTTCCGCGACATCGGCCGTCGCCTTGACCAGATTCGTGTAGATCGAGCGTTCATTGTAATCCTGATATTTGCTCGGTTTATCCGGATAGTAGTTGTTGATCGAAAGGTATTTGCCGCCGAATGTCAGCTCGTTCCAGACCTCCAGATCGAACCCCTTGTCTTTAGCGTCCGTCGTCCCAAGGGCGTCGCTGACAATCTTGGTCACGCTTTCGACATACTTTTGCCAGCCCGCGACTGTCTCCTTGTAATCATCCGTGTCTGGTTTGGAGAAGGGGCGATACTTCAGCGTCGCGACCTGAACAGTGGCGCCGGCGGTCAGATCCTTCGGCACAGGCTTGGCGAGAGTGAGGGTATTGCCGTCGATCTTGGTGATCAGCTGCTCTCCCATGACATAACCGACGATATTGCTGAGGCCGCTGTAACCGACCTTGAGGCCGCTCGTGTCCTTCAGCTGGACCGTCATATCCCCTGTGTGTGCGTCCGCCGCCAGCACCTGCTGGGTCAGCTTATACGGACAAGGGCCGGCCTGGTGGGCGTTCAGCAGAATCAGAGGACGGATTCCGTACTTCTTGAAGGCTGTAAGATTGGCGAGGACCTTCTTTTCCTGGGCCGGGATGATCTTGGTCTCGTCGTCATAGCTCATCAGCCCCCACCCGATTTCGACACGCGCATGATGGATCCCGTGACTGGCGAGCATCTTCGCGATCATGTCGGGATTTTCGTAAATGACGTTGAAGACCGCGCCCGTTCCGTTGACAAAAGTGGAGGCGGGAACCGTGGGACCGTAGGAGCGCCACGGCTGCGCCCAATGCGACTGCGACCCGAAGGGGACTTTGGTAAATTGATCCGGGTCGATGTAGGGCCCGCTCAGCGATCCCGCGTTTGCGCAGCCCTGCGCTCCCGCGACGGCGATCGCCGCCAAAAGCGCGGCGAGGGTCGATCTCTTGTTCATCAGCTTTATCCTTCGTACTGGTATAATGACTAGTTACCCATATTCTTCCATACTTCGGAATAGGCGACAACCATTAAGGAGAAGTTCCCTGGAAATGTACGATGTCATTGGCGATGTCCACGGCTGCCTGGACGCGCTGAAGCGATTGACGGCCGCACTGGGCTATGACGCCGCCGGCGAGCATCCCGAAGGACGCTCCCTGGTATTCGTGGGAGATTTGATCAACCGAGGCCCCGATTCGGCGGGCGTACTGCGCCTGGTCCTCGGCTGGTGGCGGCAAAAACGAGCGCTGACCGTGATGGGCAATCACGATGTCATCCTGGCGAAGTGGCTGAGCGGCATTCCGCTGGAGCCGGGGCGCGGAGGCCTGGACGAAACGATCCGGCAGATCGAGGCGCAGCCGGACGCCGCCGATTTCAAAGACGAAATCAGGGCGCTCCTTGCTGACACACCCTTGGTCCGTATTCTTGACGAAGGACGCTTGATTGTGGCGCATGCGGGGATCGAGGAGCCAATGATCGGCCGGGAGGACGATCCGGAGGTCCGTCGCTTTATTCTGTACGGGGACGCCACCGGCAAAACCCCGGAGGGGAAGACGCTCCGGCGAGACTGGGCGGCGAGCTATCACGGAGCCGCGTTCATCGTCTACGGCCATACGCCGCAGCAGCGCGCGGAGATCCGGCACAACACCGTCAACGTAGACACAAGCGCCGTTCACGGCGGTCGGCTGACGGCGCTGCGCTGGCCCGAGCAGACGCTGGTTTCGGTGGCGTCAAACTATAGCGTGGCCGATCCGAAGGACGCGTCTTAAGCGAACGACGGGCGGGTGACGCCTTTTGCGCGCGACGAGTAACGGCGGACGAAACCGCGCCCCGAGCCGCCTCCGGCTGGACCGTCGCCGCAGCCCAAACGCGACTGCCGGGAACATCGCGCAGCCAGGATTTGCGGCAGTACCGATAGCGCTTCGCTACGGGAGATGCATCTATGGCGGCGCGTCCCTGAGACATGGCCCAGAGCGCCACCGCGAATGCAAGAATGCTGGGGAGCCACAGAGGAGTGCGCCGGGGCGTATGCGCGGCGACTGCCGCCGCCTTCGGCTTCGCAGGCGCGAAGAGCTGCCTGTCCGCAGCGGCGGACTTGGCCTCACGGTCGCCGCCGATATTCTCCAGTGCATCCAGCCGCGCCTGCGTCCCGCTCATGGAAAGATGGGTCGCCAGCGCGTGGATCAGTCCCACATACACGCCCTGCCGGCGCACGAAATCACCCACATCGCCTGGATCTCCGGAATGCGTTTCGACCAGCAGCGACGCGATGTTCTGAGAAGTAAAATATCGGTGCGCTAATCGTGGATCGGCCTGCGGCCCATAGGCGGTGGCGTTGATTTGGAACCCGTTTTGCGCGAGCGCCATGGCGGCGGCGGCCTGCATCTCTCGCGCCGCGCCTCCAATCGCGCTGTCCCGATCCCGATCGGCTTCGATACAGTTCGCGTTATAGGGATCGTCACCGTCCCAGTTATGCGCATCCACAACCACGTGCGCCCCCAGCTTTTGGGCAATTGCCTTCACGGCGCGCGTTTCCGGCTGCGTGAAGGCGCTCCAGTCGCGGTTCAGGTCCGCGCCCGCGCCGCTGCGGCGGGTGTTCGCATCGGCGCCGTCGGGATTGACCATGGGGATAAAGTAAAACGTCGTTTGCCGAAGCTGCGCGCGCAGTTCCGGCTCTTTGCCATGCGCGAGGCGGCTCAGCACGCCGAGCACGGCTTCGGTGCTGGCGGGCTCGTCGCCGTGCTGGCGACAGAGAAACAGCACGCGCACTGTCTTGTCCGGACTGACGCCCGGTTCGCCGGCGCGCACCATCCACAGCGTCTTGCCTTGAGAAGATTTACCGATCGAAGCGAGGGAAAGCAGAGGACTGGCGGAGACGTCTGCGCGCAGCTCCTTGGTCATGGCCGCATAGGATGTGACGAGCGAGGCAATCGGCTTCGTCATCACCGGCGACGCGTCCGGGCTGACGGGAGCCGCAGACGACGGAAGTTGGGCCGTCCCCGCCGCAACCAGCAGGGCTCCTATTTTCCAGCACTTTCGGAAACTCATTACTCTTCATATCGGCGCGGCAGCCGCGAACTGGAGGTCACCCGCCGCGCAGGCACGATCACCTCGTCTCCCACGGCGACATCCGTCAAATTGGTCACATCGACCGAGCAGAACTGCATCGCCACACGTCCGACCACGGGGAAGCGCTTTCCCCGGATCGTCACGGTGTTTTGCGCGCCCGGTTTCATCAATCCTCGCACCAGCGCTTTCAAACCGCGTTTGCCGGAAGCAACGCTGCCGGGGACGACGGTGAAACCGTCTGCGTAGCCGATCGGCAGGACCGCCAGCGTCGTGGCCCGCTTCGTCACGAACTCGCCGCCATACCCCACGGCGGTCCCGGCGGGAACGCGGCGCACGGAAACGACGCGTGTTTTCAGTTTCCAGGAGTCGCGCAGCTCCAGACGTTTGGGAAGCGAGGCTGAGGGATACTGGCCGTAGAGAATGGTCCCCGGCCGCACGGCGTCCATCCAGTAGTCTGAGCCAAGCAGAACACCAGCCGAGTTCGCGCAGTGGCGCAGCCCTGGATCGATCCCCGCATCTTTCAGATTTTTGAGCACGGACTGAAAGACGGCCAGCTGCTTACGTGTCGGCGCTTCGTCTTTGTCCAAGGCATTGCCAAAGTGCGTGTACACTCCGGCCAGCGTCACATTCGGATCGACGGAAATAGCGCGCGCTAAGTCAACGGCCTCTGAGGGCAGTACGCCAAGGCGCCCCATGCCCGTATCGACCTTTAGGTGAACACTGGCTGTTTTTTGAACAATGGCGGCGGCTTTGGAAATGCCGGCCAAATTTTCGGTGTCGGCGACGGTCAGGGTAATGTCGTTTTGGATCAGCGCTGCCGCCTGATCATGCATCGGCGGCGCAAAGGCGAGGATCTCGGCGGCGACACCGCTGCGGCGCAGTTCCAGCGCTTCTTCTCCCGTGGTCACGGCGAAGAAATCCACTCCCGCCGCCGCCAGCACGCGCGCCGCTTCGGGCGCTCCGTGGCCGTAGGCGTTCGCTTTCACCACCGCAATCACGCGCGGCGCGGGTGTGGCTTCGCTCAGCAGTTTTTGGATCGCCCGCACATTGTGCGCCAGCGCCCCCTGGCTCACCGACACCCAGCTCGTCGCCGATAATTCGTCGTCCGTCACGGTCCCTCTCTCTCGCCCTCATCGCCCATGGTCGGCGCGGGGGCGGCCAGCGTTTCATCCGAGGCGGGTAGCTGCTCTTCCCCTGCCACGGCGGGAACCTGCGGCGCAAGCCCCGAGGGGATGGTGAAGCCGCGCGCCTCTGCTTCCGAAAGCAATTGATCGCGCTCGCCGGCCAGATCCCGCAGGATCACTGTCATAAATCGCTCGTGCGCCTCGGCGCGGGCGGCGACGCTTCGTCCGCCGCCATTGGATCGGTTCGTCTCAAACAGAATGGTCGGCACGCCGCCTTTGACGTTCTCATAACGGTGCGCGAGCCGCGCCGGATGCCCGTCATCGATCACGCAGCTGCGGGTATGAAAGCCCTCCGACGCCATGGAGAGCTGCACGATCTGCTGTGTCCCCATGCAGGAGTCGACTACCTGCGGCATCGCCCGCCCCAGGGGTCCGACGGTTTCGGTAAAGTCACCGCGCGAATCGCTGGGATACAGTTCGTGCTGGTCGGTCATCAGGTCGGGATGGAGGCGAAACACAGTCTTGTAGATCGCCCGCGTTTCCGGCTGCGTGCGTTTAAGCCAGTCCCGATTGAGATCGACATCACGCGCGTTATGCCGTAAAAACTTCTCGGAGCCATCGGGGTTCGCCATCGGCACGATGTAAACCGTGACATGTTTCAGCGTGTCGGCCAGGGGATCGTCCGGTCCCGCCTTCACGAGTTTTGCCGCGAAGCTCAAGGCCGCCTCGGTGCTCGCCGGCTCATGCCCATGCTGGCGGCAAAGGTAAAAGACTTTCTTCGTCTGTTCCGCCGTCACCGACGGATCACGCAGTGTCACCATCCAGAGCGAGCGGCCTTTGACGGACATTCCGATGGAGCTCAAGCCCATTCGGCCCGCGCCGTGCGCGTGGTCGTACGCCAGCATGGATTTCAGCCGCGCGACCATGGGCTGATAGCGCGTGGTCCCTGGCGGCCGGACGAGATTCTTTTCAGCATGCGTAGCCGATGGAATGATCGGCAGCAGTAAAATCGCAGCGACAATGGTCGTATGAAATCGAGGCATCGCACGTTCTCCTTCTACGGGAATACAAGTCCGTTGCGTGGAGTGGCTCTTCCTTGAACACCTCACATTGATTATCGGCAGAATTACCAGGGTTTTTCAGGCTCCCAGATATTCGGCCTGCGAACGCCACGGGTATGAAACCCATGGCTGGGAGCGGCCAGAGCCGCTAAGCGTCCGTGCCGGACGCAAATGCTACTGGCCGTTGACCATTATTCTTCCGTCCGGCACGGACGGTTAGCGCTTCGCTCCCAGGCGTGGGTTTCATACCCGCGAACCGAATGCCCTGGCGTCTGCGTATCATCCCATTGTTTCCAACGGGATCTACGCGTCAGCTTTTATTTCCCGCCGCTCTTGATCTTCCGCACCCAGCGCTGTGCGGTCGGCTTGCCGTTTGTATAAGCCCAGTACGCGAAGGGCTTATACACGAGATCGAACTCGCCGAGGTACTCGACGTAGCGGCTTCCAAAGCCTTCTTTAAAACGATTGAGACCTTGCAGATGATCTTCTTTTTCTAACTCGGAAGACGATTCCCCCTCTTGTTTACGTCGCGGGCTGACGCCCCGGAAATCGTACCACGTGCAGCCTTGCTCTTTCGCCCAGCGGATCATCGCCCACTGCATCGCGTAGTTAGGCATCACGTTGCGATGTTCGTTAGACGATGCGCCGTAGACGTACCAGGATTTGTCGCCGATGATAAAGCACAGAGCGCCGGACAGACGCTCGCCTTCATACTCCGTGAGGAAAAGCTTGGCGAGGCCGGCGGGAACGAGGTTGTCCCAGATCGTCTCGAAGTAGCCGAGACCGCGCGGGCGGAAGCCGTCGCGCTCGCCCGTGATCTTCATCAGTTCATTGAAGACCTTGAGATCGTCGCGCGTCGGGTTATCGACCAGGCGCACGCCATGCTTTTCGGTGGATAGCTTGATATTGCGACGCGCCTGCGATTTGCAGGCCGCGAGAATTTGCTCCAGGCTGCGACCTGCAAGGTCCAGCTGCATCACGCAGCGCGGCTGCGTGCCGCCGAAGCCCTGCGGATCGGCGTCGGGCGGCGGCGCGAAGCCCTGCGCCTTCAGCAACTCCGCGACATCCTCGCGCTCGATCGGAACGGCGGGATCGATCTTGAGAAACGCCGCGCCTTCTTTTTTGCCGCGCTCTTTGATGGCGGCCAGCAGAGCCTTCAGCGCTTCGGCGTCCGTCCAGTCCTTGAGCAGAGGACCGCGCGGCGCGTAAAAGAAGTTGCCGACCACGGGGAGTTTACGGCAGAGAATGGCGGCGCCGCCGACGATCTCATCGCCGCGAAAGACGCCATAGCGGATCGGGCGCCAGTCCGCGCCCTTCACCCCGCCCCACTCCCAGGCCTGCAAAACATCGCCTTCCGGCACGGCGCCGACAAAGTTATCCCACAGCTCACGGTCTTCGGGCTGGGTCAATTCTCGCACGGCGACAGCGGCGCGCGAGGCAGTGGAAATCGGGGTGGCGGGTACAGTCAAGCGAATGGCGCTCCAGTTCAAAAACAGGGGTTGGAATCGGAGTCAGTTTAGCACACGGGGAGTGGGCTGTCAACCGGCGAGCGCGGACGGAGAGAGGCCCGCGCGTCGCCGAAACGCTCTTAGGAAGCAGGCGTATTTTGCAGATCGCGGATCGCAAGCTGGGTGTTATAGAGCAGCGCCTCAATGGTCGAATGCTTGTCTTCCAGCGGCAGATCCGTATGCAGCAGCATCACGGCGTCGGTCGCCGCCACGGCGTTGTTCGCAAAGAAATCCGGCGTTCCCGGCGTCTCCACCGCCTTGGGATCGATCCGATCCTTCAGACACTTATTCATCCGCTGCGCCGTCTCTGGGCTTTGATCCTCACCCGAAAGCCACTGATCCGCCCAATAACCAAACTCTTCGTCCTTTTCCCACTCACGCGCGAGGGTAATCAGCGCGCGGATCTGCTCGTTCAGTTCATCCATGAAAATAGTCTCCCTATGCCAATACTATTCCAACCAAACGAGGACGATGAAACGCGGTCAAAATCCCCTCAAGATTACCAGGTTTTCCACCGAAGATAAAGGTAGATCTGAACAATCTCCTTTTACTCGCCGGGCGCCAACGCGCCCGGCTCTTTTTTTGCGCCTCTATGCTAGAATCCTTTATGGACAACACCAACCACGGTACGCCGCCGCCTCCATGCCGCCTGCACGGGTTTCTCGCCGCCGAAGCGCCGGTCGCGGTCTTGCTGCGGCGTGGTCCCGCCAAGAATGTACAGATGATCAAGTGGAATACCGGGTCAGACACATTCGAGCTTGGCCAATGGCTCAAAGGACGCGTTTACGAAGACCGATGCGATCTCTCACCCGATGGCGCCCTGTTCTTTTACACGGCAGGCAAGTACGATGGAAAGCATCAGGACGACCGCAAAATCGGCTCCTACTATGGCGTTCTCAGCCGACCGCCCTACTTCACGGCGCTCACGGTCTGGAGCGCCTGGAGCAACGGCCCCGCGTACTTCCTGAGCAGCAAGCTCTTGATGATCGGGCGCAGCCAAGTCTCCGATGTGCAAAAGCGGCAGATTCCAAAGCGAGGTCGGTTCCCGGCTGGCCTGCATGTAGAGACATTCGCACACGAAAACAGCGCCTCCATACACCAACGGCATTTGGAGCTTACCGGCTGGAAATCCGTTCTTGAAAATGAAGTCTACGAAAAGCCGTTACCGACGTCAGACGCGACACTGGTCAAAACAAAACGAATGCAGGGATATTCCTACACGCTGCGAACACCCTCCGATCTTCTCATACTGACAGGAGTCGATTGGGCGGATGTCGACCAGCGCGGGCGGTTGGTGTTTACGCGAGATGGTAAGGTATTCGCTTGCAATTCGATGGAAAACGGGCTTGACGGCGCCATTGAACTCGCAGACTTCAACAGTTCTACATTCGAGCCACTCGCCGCGCCGGAGTGGGCGAAGGCGTGGTGACGCCGGGCGCAACCGCGCCCGGCGTCGTGAGGGTTAGGATCCGGCCTTTTCCCCGTAGTACTCGCTGATGTGCTCGTAGACGTGATCGGGGAATTTCAGGTCACGATAGAGATTGCCGGAGTCGGGATCATCCGGCTTGGGAACGATCGGGAAGTCTTGTTTTGACTGATAGTCCAGCAGTTTCTCGCGCTTGGGCGGGTTGTAGTCGTGGCCCTGTACTTGCAGATAGAGCGCGCAGGCCTCTTCTTCGCTGAAGTCATTGTCCTGCTGCAAGAGGCGTACGACTTCGTCTTCCGGCAGGAAGTGCCGCGCCACCATCGCGAAGACCAGCCGGCCGTAGTGGCCGATATCCTTGCCTGCGTCCAGCGAATCCAGCAGATGCGCCATGACATCGCTCTTGCGCAGATCGTCTAATGCATTCTTCTCCACTTGTTTTGTCGCCATCATTCCATCCTCCAAACCAGGTCGTTCTTGATAACGAGATTTTAACCAAGGCAGCGCAATATCAAACATTTGTTCGCGGCAATTTGCATCGTGTGGATACCAGGTACAATGGCGATGTGGAACAAGAAACATCGCAGTGGAAACTGCCGGACGAAGAATGGCGACGGATTTTGACCCGGGTGCGCAAAGACCCGAATATACTCGGAGATAACGCGTACGTACGTGTGGAGACCGATCCGGAAACGAGTGTCGAGGAACTGCACTTCTTCGCCACTCCGAACAATGCGCCCGATGGCTGGCGCTATGCTTTCCAGGAACAGATCCCAGATAACGGCCCGCTCGGCGCGTTTGTCGGCCGCGCCTGGCGTGACAGCGCCTCAGGCGACATCCAGTTCGAAGTCATCCTCTACGCCGGCGCCCAGGCCGTCAGCGCCGACTACGCCGGGGGGACAGGCAACATGGACGAGATGGAGTTCGAACAAGCCGTCAATCGCGCACTCCAGGGAACGCCCGCTGACCGGCGATGGCTGACGGAAGAGTATGGACGGCTAATCTGGCTAGGCGCGGCGCACTAAATTACGGCGTCATGGTAAAATCTTCGAGAGGAGCAACGCGATGACATACACTGTGGAATTGGACAGCGACATCGGCGACTTGATCTCAGCGCGAGCGAATCAACGCGGGTTAAGCGTCTCGGAATATTTGAAGTTGTTAGCGGAAGAAGATGTCCGCCAGAGCGACAAGAACCCGTCGTTTGGCGAGCAGTGGATTGCTGTCTTTGGAGACAGGTCGGCGGGTACAGGAACAGGCAAGTGGTCCGAAGTCGAGGCGGCTTGTGATCCTTACTGACACCGGCCCCATCGTCGCGCTTTTCGACGTTGACGATCAGCATTATCCTGCCTGCATCGAATTCGTAAAATCCATGAGACAAGGTAATTTGCTTGTACCCTCCGCGTGTTTTACGGAGGCAATGTATTTGCTCCATCGATCGGGTGGGTATCGTCTACAAGCGGACTTGTGGCGAGCACGCCGGGCAGGGCTAATTACGGTACACGAGTCCTCTGCCAACGAATACGATCGTATGGCGTCCCTGATGAAGACTTATCGGGATATCCCCATGGATCAAGCGGATGCAGCCGTTGTAGCCGCCGCTGAAATCCTGAAGATGGACATTGTCTTTACGCTTGATTCACATTTCTACGCCTATCAAACAAACAATGGCCCTTTGCGCATCGCGCCTACGAAATAATTGTAGAGAACAAAAGCCAATGACCGCTGGCTGGCGGAAGAGTATGGACGCCTAATCTGGCTAGGCGCGGCGCACTAAACTTATTTACACAAGAGGTGGTGTTTTTGATCAGGCAATTTACGTTTATCGTCTCTATTGCAGCGATTTTTACTCTGATGGGCGGCGTGTGTCATGCGGATGGATCGCATGAAGCCGATCAGAAAACACTGCTGGCCGGCGTCACGACGATCGATGCGCCGGGGTTACCAGGACCGGTTTCGGTCTTTGGGAAGGATGCTTTTCCTCTCGTCACCGGACAAGTCGGCGATGGGCTGGCGGCGACGGTCGTGGCCGCTTCTCGCCTGAAAGCGGGGCGCGTTGTCGTGTTCGGGCATCCGGGCTATTTGGATGCCGAGGCCCTGAACGCAGCCGACACGGGCGCGCTTGTGCAAAATGCGGTCCGCTGGCTGGCGAGGCCTGGCAGCCCCGTACGAGTCGGCGTTCGACAGCGGCCTGGCCTGGCCGCCTACTTGCAGGCGCACGGCGTCACCGTGGATATACTCGATGGCGCACATTGGACCGATCGGCTGAAGGACGACGCCGTTGTTTCGTGTCCGCTGGCGGATCTCGCGCCAAACGAAATCACGGCCTTGGATCGCTACCTGCGTGGCGGCGGAGGGCTGCTTGCGGCGGAACTGGGCTGGGGCTGGCTCCAGCTCAATCCGAACAAGATGTTAACGCAGCACGGCGGCAACCGCCTCCTGGCGCCCGCCGGTCTCGTCTGGTCCGATGGTACGCTCAATACGACGGCGCCGCAAGGCTATTTGGCCGGAGCGATTCCAAGCGAGATGCTCAACGCCTCGGATGCTCTCACCGTTGTGCTCGATACCCTCTCATCATCGCCTCCCAAGGGTCTTGCCCCCGCCACCCCAGCCGTTCCTAGCTCGGGACAGGCCGTGGAAACGGTTCTGCTGGCGGTCAGCAGTCTGCCGCCGGATGACAAGATCCTGCTGCCTCGTCTGAACTCTCTGAGAACTCAGCACGAAAAAGACCCTGCTCTGCGTTTGGAAACACCGCTCATGGAGCGCGATTTGGTTGAGCGTATCGCCCTGTCGCTCCAGGTTCAACAGGCAATGCAGGCGCCGGCCGCGCAGGTCCATGCTCTCCCCGCAGCCGCATCATTTCCCGGCGCCGTAGCGTCTGACGCAGCGCGCGTGACCAAGACCGTCAAGATTGACGCCAGCGTCCCCGAGTGGCATAGCACCGGCTTGTACGCGGCTCCTGGCGAACAGATCACCGTTACCGCGCCGGGGAGCGCCGTGAAGCAGGGCCTCCAGGTCCGTATCGGCGCGCACACGGATACCTTGTGGCCCCTAAATAAGTGGGAACGCGCTCCAGCGATCACGCGCGTTTTCCCTCTGAACGCCGCTCAAACCGTCGCCGCGAATGCGTTCGGGGGAGCAGTCTATATCGTCGTTCCCGATGGCTGCACCTTGGGCACAATCTCTGTCACGATCGGCCATGCCGTCGAAGCCCCATACTTTGTCAAAGGCGAAACCGATCCTGCCGCATGGCGCACAGCGATCCGCAATAATCCCGCACCCTGGGCGGAACTGCAGGGCGACAATGTGATCTTGACCGTTCCCTCGGCATCCGTTCGCGCTCTGGACGACCCGCAAGCCCTTATGGTCCTTTGGGATCGTATTATGGATGGTTACTCCGACTTTGCCGGAATCCCCCACCATCGATTGCGTCCGGAGCGCTACTGCGTTGACCGCCAAATCAGCGTCGGCTATATGCATTCGGGTTATCCCATCATGATGGGGCTGGACGTTGCGAACGATGTCGTCAGCACGCACGTAATCCTCACCAACGGCGATGGGAAAAGCAAGTCATGGGGATTTTTTCACGAGATGGGCCATAACCACCAGCAATCCGACTGGACCTTCGACGGAACCGGGGAAGTCACAAACAACGTCTTCGACCTGTACATCATGGAAACGGTCTGTGGGCTCATGTCCTCCCAGCATCCCTCCCTGTACCCGGACGCGATGCAAACGCGTCTGGAGAAATACACCCATAGCGGGAGCGACTTCAATCAGTGGAAGAACGATCCCTGGATTGCCCTGACGATGTACATCGAGCTGAAAGAGGGCTTCGGCTGGGACGCCTACAAGAAGGTCTTTGCCGAATACCGCGCGCTGCCGGACTCTGCTCGCCCCAAGACGGATCTGGAAAAACGGGATCAGTGGATGACACGTTTCTCACGCACGGTAGGCCGAAACCTCGGTCCCTTCTTCCAGGCATGGGGCGTGCCGACTTCCCCCGAAGCGAGCGCCGCGCTCAGTGACCTGCCGAGTTGGATGCCGCCGGACTTTCCTACACAGTAGGACGATTGATTTCATGAAAACTATTGACGATGTTATAGACTTGGTACGCATCGTTCCACGCGCCCCGGAACAACCACTGCCTAGCGGCGCGGACGAAAGGGAGATAGAAAGATTAGAGGATCTTCTAACCTATCCTCTTCCACAACAATTGCGTGAATGGCTATTTGTATACAACGCTCGTAATATTGGTCCTGGCGGTATTTTTGGCGTCGCTCCTGCCGAGAAGGGTCGTTTGATCGAAGAGTACTTCCGGCTTTTTCCAACTTGGTTGTCGAAAGCATGGATTCCGGTGGCTGGGGATGGCTGCGGAAACTACTATATCCTTGATGCATCCGACCAAACAAACTTCACAACTCCCATTTATTTTATTGACCATGAATACGGCTACGACGAACCGAGTTCTATTGTCGGATCACGATTATTCGACTTTCTCTGGACACTGTTACAGTCAGAATTATGACCGCATCCTCAACGATACCGCCTAATTTACGGCATATTTATGGCGGTACCGCTTTGGATCATGTAACCCACGCATGTGGGTTTCCGCGCTCTTGACAGGCGCGGTTTTAACCGCCAGCCTCGTCCGTGGTGATTGCGCCGTTCATTTGGCAAAACTCATTCTCTTCGAACGACGGCGCTTATTTTGAAGGGATCGACGCGCCTTCTTCTTCCCTTTCTCAATTTTGCATTCTTTTTTTACCGGTCCTATTTACACGAATGCGATATTACGCTATGATAGAGAAACGTTTAGAAGCACCTGACTTTTTACCCCAATGAAAACCTATCAGAGATCTTTGGCCTGGCTAGCGGCCGCCTTGCTCGTCACGGCGGTAATTGGCGCGGTGATCCATTCCGCGACGCGTTTGCCGGCGGCGGCGAGCGCTCCGCTGGCGGCGCTGCCTGCGGATCAAGTAAGCGGCGATGTGACGGTGTGGAGCTGGAGCCCGGCGGCGGATAGTTTAGAGGCGATCAAGCCGGGGTTTCAGAAGCGCGATCCGAACGTTCATGTCCATATCGTGACCGGCGCGCGGATGATTACGCGGCTGATGCTTTCGCTTTCGGCGGGGGTCGGGGCGCCGGACGTGACGCAATTGCAGCGCTCCGATGCGCCGCATTATATTGCAACGGAGCAGTTTGAAGACCTGACGCCGGTGGCGCAAAAGTATCAGGCGCTTTTTCCAAAGTCTGTTTGGAACGATTGCATGCTGAACGGGCGTGTGTACGCAATTCCGTGGGATATCGGGCCGTGCGCCGTTTATTACAAGAAGGACACGTTCGCGAAGTATGGGATCGATCCTTCCGAAATACACACCTGGTATGACTATATTGCGGCAGGTCAGGTAATCTTGAAAAAATCCGGCGGGCGGACGAAGATGCTATCGATGGGATCGACCGCCCTCGCCAATATGTACGAGATGCTGATCCAGCAGAATGGCGGGCAGATCTTCGACGCGCAGGGACGGGTCGCGGTGGACAGCCCGCAATCCCAGCAGGCGCTGGGGATCATCCGCAAGATCGTTCAATCTGGGATCAGCGCGAATATTCAGCCGTTCGGGCCGGAGTATCTTGCGGGCTTCAACAGCGATTCACTGGCGACCTATGTTAACGCCGTCTGGCTGGAGGCGACGATGAAAGGCATGGTCGAGAGCTACCCCGGTCCGAAAGCGCAATGGGGCGTTTTTCGGCTGCCGTCGATGACGCCCGGCGGGCCATATGTCTCGAGCCTGGGCGGATCGGTGCTCGCGATCCCGAAACAGTGCAAGAACAAGGCGGCGGCGTGGGCGTTTATCGAATATGCGCTCTGCACCAACGAGGGGCAGATCGGCATGTACGAAAAGGGGATCTATCCCGGACTGCTCCCGGCTCTAGACGCTAAGGAAATGGATGAACCGGATAAGTTCTTTGGCGGGCAGCCGGTCGGACGGCTATTCGCAGCCGATGTGGACAAGATGAACCCGCTCAATCGAACGGCAGATTACGGACAAGCCAGCCGCTATCTCACGCAGGCGCTCAGCCAGTGGTACGCCGATGGCGTCCCGAACCGCGACGTCCTTGGACCGCTGGCCCGGCGGATGAGCCGCGCCCTGGATCGTCCGATCGCCCCGTCGACTATCGGGAGCGCCCAATGACTGTCGAAATACGAAAAGCTGCTTCTGGAGGTCTCTGGAAGCATCGGCATTTCTATCTGTTCATCGCCCCGTTTTTCCTGCTCTTCGCGATCTTCGGGCTCTACCCACTACTGTTCTCACTGTATCTGAGCTTCGTCAAATGGGACGGCCTGACACCGGCGCACTGGGTTGGTCTCTCGAACTTCCAGAAGATGCTGGGCGACGATCAGCTCTGGACGGCGCTCGGCAACACGGTCGTTATCGGCCTGCTGTATGTGCCTCCGATGATGATCCTCGCGTTCCTCTTCGCCCAGTGGCTCAACGCGCCGTGGCTGAAGTTCAAGGCGCTATACCGGGCCGCGTTCTTTATCCCCTGCGTCACCCCGATGGCCGTGATCGCCTTTGTGTTCCAATTGATCTTCAGCTCCGAACACGGCGTTTTGAACTACGCGCTTCAGCACTTATTTCCCTGGCTGCATCTGAGCCCGATCCCATGGCTGGAAAGCGAATCGTGGTCCAAGGCGGCCATCGCCATCCTCGTCGTTTGGCGCTGGACGGGATACAACATGGTGTTGATGCTGGCGGGCCTGCAGGGGATTCCCGCAGATTACTATGAGGCCGCCGAGCTTGACGGCGCGAGCAAGATCCAGCAGATGCTTCATATCACCCTGCCCCTGCTGCGGCCGACGCTGGCGTTCTGCGGACTGCTCTCGCTGCTGGGAACCCTGTATATGTTCGATGAGATCTTCGTGATGACCAACGGCGGCCCCGGCTCGTCGTCCACGAACTTCGGCATGTATCTCTTCCAAATCTCGTTTGATGATTTCCGGTTGGGATACGCCTCGTGCGTCGCCTACTCTGTATCGATCACCGTGATCGTCGCGACCACTTTGATGAACCGGGCGAACCGCCGCGCACTGGACGAGGGACGACGATGAACCCTACACGAAAATGGCGGCGAACCGTGGAGCGCGGCGCGATCTACGCTATCCTGACCATCTTCGCGCTGGTCTTCCTCTTCCCGTTCTACTGGCTGTTGATTTCGGCGTTCAAGACGCAGGGGCAGATGTTCGCGATGCCGCCGCAGTGGATCCCGCATCCAGCGACGCTGCAAAACTTCTCGGACCTGTTCCACAAGACCAACTTGCCGCGCGCCTTCGTGAACTCGGTCATCGTGAGTGGCGCGAATGTCTTCTTCTCGGTCTTTCTGTGCTCCCTCGCGGGCTATGCGTTCGCGAAGTATCCGCTCGCGCCCGGCCGAGACCGCCTGTACAATTTTGTGCTCGGGACCATGCTAATCCCCAGCGCCGTCACGCTGATACCGTCCTATATGATCCTGGTTCGGCTGCACTGGATCGATTCGTACGCCGCCCTGATCGTCCCCGGACTTGTGGGCGCGTTCGGCATCTTCTGGATGCGCCAGTATATGATCGCGAACGTGCCCGACGACCTGATCAACGCCGCCCGGATCGACGGCTGCAGCGAGTTCGGAATCTACTGGCGCATCGTCGTCCCCGTTGCCCGCCCCGCGCTCGCGGCGCTGGGGATCATGCAGCTCATTGGCTCCTGGAATAACTTGATGTGGGCGTTCATCGTGCTACGCACCAAGGACATGTACACCCTGCCCCTTGTGATCTATCTGCTGAACGGCGAAAACACCCAGCCCTACGGCATGCTCATGGCCGGCGGGCTGCTCACCACCCTTCCCCTCGTGCTGGCGTTTTTGTTCTTCCAAAAGCAGTTCATCGCCGGGATTACGTCTGGCGCCGTCAAGCAATGAAACCGCTCGCGCCTCGGTATAATCTACCAAAGGTGCGCTGTAACACTCAGCTGAGCGCCATCGAACTCAACACCGGCTTTGTCGCGAACGCCGATAAGGCTTATGGAGTTTGGCTATGCCGTTAACACAACGCTGCCCGTACCCTGGAGCGCTTTATCAGCACCATTGGGCTTGCTTTCGCTGCCGTAAAATGTTTCGCAAACCCTCAGAGTTTGAGTTCACGGCGCATCAGCTGCGAACCATGCGATCGCGAGAAGTGAAATGTACGGAATGCGGCCAAACACTATACAACGTCGGCAAAGCCTTTCGGCCACCGAAGCGGCACGCTGTCAAAGCATGGCGGGCGTTGGAAGCACAATATCAAGCCGGATGCCGGTGGGCAAATGGACGATGGTAAATCTCAAATGAAACATAATAAAAAAGCGAGGCTCAGTTCGGAGGAGCAGCTATCCCACTACCATTCTTATAGTTTGCACTTCGCCTGCTTCCAGTGCCGCAAGATGTTTAACAAACCATCGTGGATTTGGCGACACAATCGAGACAATTCGCTCTCAGCATCCTGTCCTGAGTGCGAGCGAGACATGGCGAATATGGGAAAAGAGTTCAAGCCGCCACGCAAAAATGATCTGCGCCGCTGGCGGGTGATTGAATTGCTTTATCAACGCGGCTATCGCTGGGAAACAACGCTCGAACGCATCGAAGTCGTACACGACGGTCATCGATATGGCTATACCCAACCTCGCTTCTTGAGTCCCCACGCCCGGACAATGCGCGAAGTGAAGGCCGATTACCAACAGCCGGAGCCACTGCAATACAACGGCATGCCGGAAGGCGTCGCCAATTTCATCGCTCGTACGTCACGGTATTTGCGCGAACGAAATTGAGCGCGAGAATATCATGGATTTATGATTTTCTCGAATATTGAAAGGCCATTTACGTCATGAAATCGGCGTGCAACAAGAACAAAGCGCTAGGCCGCCCGCGTTTCCTCTAACTCTTCAAACGGCTCCAAATCCTCCAGCGTGCGCGCCATCGATTCGGCTTGCAGAACGATGGCTTTGATATCCGGCAGGATGCGCTCGGGGGCGCGGTCGTTGAGTTCTGACGTCGTGATTTCAAACCGCTTGCCGATCAAATCCAGCGTATAGATCACGTTTTTGAGCATCTTTCCCACTTGGTCCACATACTTGTTGCGGCGCAGGATGACGCGGCTGCGACGCTCCAGCGCGGCATTCGCCTCGGGGTCGAAGCTGTGCTCTCGCCGCCAGGCGAGGTCGGCCAGCTCGCGCTCGTAGTATTCGTGCGCCTCTCTGATGACTTGCTGCATCCAGAGGTCGCCTCCGGCGGCAGGAGTCGCGCCCGAGGAAAGATGCAGGTAGGGCGGCGGCTGGTTCTTACCGTCGATCGTGCGGGGCAGCAGACCCACGGAGTCACCGAGGGCGCGCGCTTCATCACGCAGGGCTTCCAGAGTATCGCGCAGGTGTTCTTCATGAAGGGCGAACGTAAGAAATTTGCCGATCAGAGATTCGAGCTGGATGGGGATCTCCTTGGCGGCGGGCGCATCCGATTCGGACATGAGCTTGACGACGTGCAGCGAGGACTGCAAAGCTTCATAACGCATCTGCAATTCGCGGCGGATCTGCGGCAGGATCTCGTCGGGAGATTGGCTCGCAGCCGCGTGAAGCCTCGCCGCGCCGCCAAGCGGGCGGCGCACTTCGGGCGCCTGCCGCTCCACGGGGATGGCGAGAGTTTCGGGAACGGGCGAGGGAGTGACCGGCGCGCCGCGGGATTGGGAAGCGCTGGTAGACGCCGGGATCGCGCGGACTTCGATACGCGGCAGGATCGCCTTGTTCGGCCAGAAGGCGCGCACAGCGAGGTAGACCACTTCACACGCCAGAGCGATCTCCAGCGGAAGAAGGTTCAGATAGACGGCCGTCAGCGCAACGCCGAAGCTGAGTGCGAGAAGATTATATGGGCTGCGAAGAGCCGCGTGAAGTTTTTCTTGGGGTGACATAGCAATACCCTTTCTGAAAATGTAACCGCCGAGCGGCGGAATGCGCTATCGAGACGCTGTGCGCACATGGCGTCTCCACTGAGCGGCGCCGAGATTGAGCGCCTCATAGGGAGGAACATCCTCAGCGCTGTAGTTGACCTGAAACCCCTGCGCGGCGTGCGCGCGGAGCTTGGGAGCGAGGGATAATTCGTCGCCGGGAGTGTCCGGACGCATGTTGTACTTCAGACCGTCGCGCAGCGCCTGGTCGCGCCGGACATAGGCCATGAACGCCTGCGCTCCTTCTCGCTGCGCGGAGGTCACCCATGGCGCGTTCAGCACGCACATGGACTGCTGGGCTTCGAGCGTGGGATTGGGGTAGACCACGGCAAGATTGGGATCCTTCTCGGCGGCCCCGAGGGCCGTGCTCTCATACGCCGTGATGAAGTCGCGTCCATTGGGGTTCTTCAAATAATCTTCCACGAGCGCGAACGAACCGGCGGCGCACGATGGATCGTATTGGAAGCCGCGCTCCATGCCCGAAAGATACGCGCCGAACTCAGGACGTCCCGCGGTTTTGACCATGTCGCCCGAATCGTTGTTCTCGCGGCCATACTCATTCAGCATCATCCCCAGCGTCAGCATACCGGCGTTGGAGACAAGCGGATCGGCGTGCGCGAAATGCACCCCGCCCCACGGCGCATGGAGACGACCGGAGCCCATGTCGGCAATACTGCGCCATGGATTGGATCCACCGAGATGGGCGCGTAAAAACGAAGCCTTGTCCTTAGTCGTCAGGAACACGACGGGCGTGCGCAGGAAAACGCGATAGCTGGATGGATCCTGAAGATCGACCAGCGACGTTCCGCGCCGCCCATGCCAGACGTTCGACGCCTGTGCGATCCACATCGGGTTATCCGGACTCCAAAGCGCAGGCTTCTGACCGCCGTTCAAAATCGCCTGCATTCCCGAACGCGCATCGGCGTAGACGGTCTTCACGTGATATTTTTTGTTGTTCTCGTAGTTAAATCGATAAACTTCGGCGCGCACCCAGCTCGCCTTATCCTCGGTCGTCAGGAGAGTGAGATTGACGACGCCGTCGCCGCTTCCGCCCAGATTGGCGTGGCGGGAGCGCCATCCACCGATGGCGAAGGCGACCAAGAGCATCACGACGATGCCAATATAGATGGACCGTTCACGCATAGCAACGTTCCTCGATTTCGCAAATTGAAAAAGTGAGACAGAGGAACAAACACGGGACGAAGACGCGTCAAATAATCACCGTGCGCTCAAACACGTGATGTCCGCTGTCGATGTCCGTAATGTCTCTGCTCGGTGTGGCCGAAGGCGCCTGAAAAGGCGATGTGATATTTGGGGCTGTTTTGTGGATAATGAGGTTCATCTATGCAATAAGATGAAAACGTCCCTATTGTACCTCGCGTTCGCGAAATCTGTATGATAGGAAGTCATTGCAATTCGGAAATTTCCAGGCCGCAAACGATCGTAAGACGATCGATAAAGATCGCCCGGCGATCAGGAGCACGACGACGATGCGAACAACAACTCTCATGGGACGGGCAGTCCTCATATTCGGAGCCATGGCTCTCGCCGGCGCGGCGCACGCTCAGGACGCTGCGCTTCCGGCGGGAAGCAAGGCGCCCGCTTTCAGTACGCGCACGGTTCAGGGCGCCCCGCTCAGCCTGAAATCATTGCGTGGAAAAGTCGTGCTGATGGACTTCTGGGCCACCTGGTGCGGCCCCTGCCGCATGGCGACCCCGATGATGCAGTCACTGCACAAGCAATTTCATGCGAAGGGCCTGAAAGTCATCGGGATCAGCGTCGACGATTCCAGCACGACCAATCAGGTCAAGCCGTTCATGAAGTCCTTCGGCGTCACTTACACCATGTCGGCCTCGCCCGAACAGAATCGCTCCATGGCCGCGAAATACAACGCAGGCACCATTCCCACGGTGTTTCTAATCGACAAAAAGGGCGTGATCCGCTGGAGCGGGATTGGCTACGGAGAAGGCGAAAAGCCCTTCCTTGAAGCCAGTATCAAAAAGCTGCTTGCCGAAAAAGCGTAACTGCTTTTCATCCACATCGCAAAGAACTTTCCAATTCCCATTCGTGCCTGGTTTCGCTGAAAAACGAAGCGAAACCGGGTAAGATAACTCCCAGCTAAACGATTAACTAAGGTGATATAGTGAACAACGTTACCATTGCAATTCAAGCCGATGCTCCTATCGGAACGATCTCCCCCCGTCTTTACGGCCACTTTGCCGAACACCTCGGCCGCTGCTGTTATGACGGCCTTTGGGTTGGCGCCGATTGCGATTGGACACCCCACGAAGATGGCTTCCGCACCGATATTTTGGAAGCGCTTGCCGCCCTCCCCACCCCTCTTCTGCGCTGGCCGGGAGGGTGCTATGCGGACCACTACCATTGGCGCGACGGGATCGGCCCGGCGTCAACGCGCCAGGTCCGACTGGGCATGTCCTGCGGGCTGCAAGTGCAGGACGACAACAGTCTCGGCACGCATGAGTTTCTGGCGCTCTGCAAACGCATCGGCGCGGAGCCGTATCTCGCCGGCAATATGGGCAGCGGGACGCCGCAGGAGCTTTGCGATTGGATCGAATACTGCAACAGCTCCGTGGACACGACACTCGCCCGCGAGCGCGCGGCGAACGGATCGGCGCAGCCGTACGGCGTCAAGCTCTGGGGCGTCGGCAATGAGAACTGGGGCTGCGGCGGCAACTACGACGCCGTAACTTATGCGAACGAATACATCCGTTACGCCACCATGCTCCAGCATGTGGATCCCACCATTGAGATGGTCGCCTGTGGCTTAGAGGACGAGTGGAACACCGTCTTGATGAAAGCGCTGAAGCGCGTCCCATCGCTGATCCAGCACATCTCTATCCACCGTTACTGGTGGAATGGCGGTCCCGAGATCGATTTCAGCGACGAGCAGTATTACGCGCTGCTTGCCGAAGCCGCCGAGACCGAAAAACTGATTATCAGCACCGAGGCAATCCTGCGCGCGGAGATGGGCGACGATCACAAAGTCGGCATCGCGCTGGACGAATGGGGCGTTTGGCACCCCGAAGCGCGCGGCTGGGACGATGGGAAAGGGATTACCCCACGCAAGCCGACCACCTACGAGCAGGCCGGCACGCTGCGCGACGCCATCGCCGCCGCCATCGCGCTGGAAGGCTTCCACCGTCACTGTCACGTACTGAGCATGGCGAACCTCGCACAGGTCGTCAACGTGCTCCATGCGCCGATCATGACGCAGGGCGCCAAGTTCTGGCTGACGCCGACCTACCACCTGCTGCGTCTGCACACCCCGCACCTCGGCGCCGAGGCGCTGCAAGTCCAGGTCACTTCCCCCCCCTCTCTGCCGGATGAAACGCCCGCCGTCAGCGCCACCGCCTCCCGCACCACAGATGGCTCCTACGCCGTCACACTCATCAACCGCCATTTGACCGAGCTCGCGACGATCACGCTCACCGGCGTCACCGCCCCCTCCGTCCATTCGGCGCAGATACTGACCGCCGATCATCCACGCGCCGTAAACGGCCCCGAGGCTCCAGACAACGTCGCTCCGGTCTCCATAACGGTCGAAGGCGATACAGTTTCAGGCTGGAGTCTGACGCTGCCGCCGCACTCGATCGCCAGTGTTGTGTTCGGCGCCTGAACGAATGCATTGCCGCGCGTATCCGAGTCGAAACAATTTCGGGGTACGCTGTCTGGTATGGAACAGATCGTCATCGCCATCCTCGCCGGCGGGCGCAGTCGCCGCATGGGTCGGGACAAGGCCGCTCTGCCATGGAATGGCGAACCTCTGCTGGAGCATCTTGCGATCGCGGCGCTCTCGACCCGCCACCTCGTGCGCGTGATCGGGCGTCCGCAGCCTGAGGATTGGAAGGTTGCGGGAGTCGATTTTCTGCCGGACCGATACCCCGACGTGGGACCGCTGGGCGGCGTCCTGACGGCGCTGGAAGCCGGCGCAGGATCGATCCTCGCCGTCGCCTGCGATATGCCCCATCTGGATGGGCTCGCGCTGGATTGGCTGCTGGACACAGCCAATCGTCTGCCGCCCCACTCACCCGGCGTCGCCGCGCGCAATGGAGATCAGATCGAGCCGCTCTTCGCCGTCTATGGACAATCGCTTCGTGAACCGATGAGGGCGCGGATCGCCGCCGGCAGGCTTTCACTGAATGGGTTAATTCAAGACGCGGCGCTCACGCTCGTTGATGCCCCCGAGGAGATTCGCAGGGCGCTCATGAACGTCAATACCCCGGAGGAGTGGCGTGATTTGAATAGGAAAGAACACTGATGAAAGTACGTATTCGAGGAAACTCCGTCCGGATTCGTCTGGACCGCCTGGAGATCGCCGCGCTGGAGCTGGGCGATGTGGTGGAGGATCGCACGGAGTTCGGACCGGGACCGCACAACACGCTTCGCTGCACAATCACGGCCCGCAAACAGGCCGCGCCGCTGGCGGCGGAAATCGCGGCGAATCACATCTCCATGTTTATCCGGCAGGAAGACGCCGCCAATCTCGTGAATACTGAGACGGTTGGGGTGGAGGCCGCCCAGGAGATCGGCGATGGCCGTTCCCTGCGCCTGCTGCTGGAAAAAGATTTCGCATGCCTTCAGGACCGCTTCGGCGAAGACGATACAAACAGTTTCGAGAACCCCTCGGCCTGCGCCCGATGACCGCAACTTACTTACCGGCGCTATGCAGCATATGACCGGCGAATTACATCGTGGCATGCCACGGATAGCCGGCGATTGAAATCGCGCCTAGAAAAGCACGATGTCGGCCTCCGCCGACTCCTGATAAGAAACGCAATCGCCAGGTTTCTGGAGTGCCCGGAGGGGCACATCGTGCACTTCTAGGCGCGATTTCAATCGCTGGCTATCTGCGGCATGCGTAACAGCACACTTAATACACCGTCCATGGAGGGCGTTTACCAATGAAGCTCCAAGTTTACAAAGCGCTTTGGGGAATGGAAGGCTCGCTGGATGAGCAGCTTGACCGGATCGCCGAGGCCGGTTACGACGGTGTCGAAGCTCCGATCCCGGATGGCGATCTCGCCGTATTCGAGCGACAGCTGAAATCTCGGGAGCTGGGATTTGTCGGCATGCTGTTCCCCAACGATGTTGCGGCCCTGGACCACGGCGTCGCGCGGGCTTCGGAACTGGATGTCAAATTCCTGAACGTTCACTCCGCCGCTGACCACATGCCGTTCGATCTCGGCTGTGACTTCTTCGAAGGCGCGCTTCTTGCCGAAGGCCGAAGTGGGATTAAGATTACCCACGAGACCCATCGCGGACGCCTGCTGTTCAACCCCTGGACCACGGCGGCGTACCTGCGCAAGTTCCCGGAACTCAAAATCGCGGCCGATTTCAGCCACTGGACCTGCGTTTGTGAGCGCCTTCTGGACGAAAACGACGCCAACATGAAGATTGCGTACGAGCGGTCCCATCATGTCCACGGGCGCGTCGGCCATGAGCAAGGACCGCAGGTGTCCGACCCTCGCGCCCCGGAGTTCGCCTACGCCGTCACCCGTTTCGAAACCTACTGGGATCGCATCCACGCCGCCCACGAAGCGCGCGGCGAAGACACGATCTACTTCACCCCCGAATACGGCCCGCCGACGTACCTGCCCGTCCTGCCGTACACTCAGGAACCCGTGGGAGATCTGTGGGAGATTTGCCTGTACTCGGCGCATCGGGTGCGGGAACGATGGGGCGCATAGGCCTAAACGCAGTTGATACGCGAAGAAAGCCGGCGAATGAATTCGCGCCTGTAAAAACGGTCACCCACCTGCGTGGGTTCAGAAGTCCGCGCAGGCGGACGACCGTTTTTGTAGGCGCAAATTCATTCGCCGGCTTTCTGACGAGCACACGCTATATTATCAAATTACGAGCGAAATCCGTCCTACGACCCCGCCAGCCGCCGCCAGAGGCGCATAGGAGCGATGCTTTCGGCGCTGAACGGCTGGAGGTGAACGGTGAACGATGTCTCCTCGGCCTTGAGATCGTATTGCGGAAGAACGCGGGGGCCGCAGCTGTTGCTGCCGATGCCGTGGACGACGTGGTCGATGTTGACGATCACTTCATCGCGGCGGGTCAGTTCGTAGGTATGCTTCGCCTGGGTGAAGTCCTCGGGCGTGGAGTGGTGGACACTGACATTCAGCAGGGCGTTGCCGGTGGCAAGGAGTCCGAGGCCGAAGTCGTCGGTCAGGGAGGCCCACCGGACATCGCTCTTGTTGCCATTCTCTTGAGGCATGATGTAAGGGACATACTGGTCCTCCACCGTGCCGGAGTAGACGCCCACGCGGGCGCTTTCGCGCACGTCGCGATACGTTTGATGCGGTCCAAGGCCATACCAGCTAAAGCGCTCCAGGCCGCCAGGCGCGCGCATTTGCAGGCCGACGCGCGGCAGGATCTCAGGGACGGAGAACGGTGTGACGCGCGTCTCGATCTTGACCTGCCCGCCGCCGTAGATAGTGTAGACGTAGATGACATCGAAGCGGGTCGCCCGGTAGGCGGCGCCGAGCGTGGCCGTCACTTCGATGGTCGCGCTGCGCGGCGACTGGCTGACGAGCTGAACGCGGCGGACGCTATGCTGAAGCTTGTCCAGGCCGTGGGGATACCACTGCTCTTTCGCCACCCAAATGTCGTTGTCGGTCGGCGCGCGCCAGATGTTCAGGCGCGGGCCTTCCGTCAGCAGCGGCAGGCCCTGATACTCCCAGCTTCCGATCGTTCCGCGCCAGCGGTCGAAGACCAGCGTGAAGTCGCTGCCATAGAGCGTAATGGCGCGCTCGTTCTCGTCGATGACCAACGCGGGCATGCCGGCGATGCTCGGCGGCGGCGCGGCGGGACCGGACGCCGGGAGCGCCAACTGCGCCCACGCGACCTCATGGCCGATCGGCGCCCACGGCGTTTCCTCGCGCAGCGTGAAGCTCAGGTTCAGGAAGTACTCAACGCCCGCCTTTTTCTCCCAATCACCGATGGGAACCGAAACTTCGGCGGACGCATGCGGGGCAATCTCCGGCAGGGAAAGTTCGCCCTGCTGAAGCGTCTTGCCGTCTCCCGTCAACGACCATGTCCCTCGAAGATGCGCGAGTGTCCGGAAGTCGTATCGATTGGTGAGGCGCACGGTCCCCAAGGCGAGATCGACGGCGTCCGTATGCACAGGCTCGATGATCTTTTTGTATTCGATCAAGCCTGGCTTGATCTCGCGGTCAGGGCCGACGAGGCCGTCGATACAGAAGTTCCCGTCATTGGGATAGTCGCCGAAGTCGCCGCCGTAGGCGAACCACTCCTCGCCGTGCGAGGCGCGCTGCCGGACGCCGTGGTCGCACCACTCCCAGACGCAGCCGCCCAAAAGCCTGGGATACTTCTCGAACGCCTCCCAGTACTCTTTTAGGCCGCCTGGGCCGTTGCCCATGGCGTGCGCGTACTCGCACTGGAAGAATGGGCGGGCGTCGTCGGTGCGCTCACCCTCGGCAATGCACTTCTCCAAGCTCGCGTACATATTGCTGACGATGTCCACCACCGGAGCTTCAAACGCCTGCTCGTAGTGGATCGGACGCGTCGGGTCCTTGTCGCGGATCCACGCCGCCATGGCGTCATGGTTGGCGCCATAACCAGACTCGTTGCCGAGCGACCAGATGATCACCGAAGGATGGTTCTTATCCCGCTCCACCATCCGCTCGGCGCGGTCCACATACGCCTCTTCCCACTCGGGATCATTGGAAATTTGGTTCTCATTACGGATTTCGGCGAAACCATGGGTCTCCAGATCGGCCTCGTCGATCAGATAGAGGCCATACTGATCGCACAAATCGAGCCACCGCGGATCGCATGTGTAATGCGAAGTGCGCACACAGTTAATGTTGTGCTGCTTCATCAATAAGATGTCCTGGATCATATGCTCCAGGGGAATGGCGTGGCCGTAATCGGGGTGGCTTTCGTGACGATTGACGCCGCGCAGCTTGATCGGAGCGCCATTGAGCAGAAAGACGCTGTCCTTGATCTCGACATGCCGGAACCCGACGGAGAAGGGACGCACTTCCAGCGGCGTTCCGTCTGGGTCAGAGACTGTCAGCAGCAGTGTGTAGAGGTTCGGCGTTTCGGCTGTCCAATGCCGAGGCGACTCCACGGACAGATGAGTTCCCAGCTCCGCATCGCCGTCATCTTCAATCGTCATCCCTTCCACCAGGGTGCGCTCGGCCACGATCTTACCGTCGGCGTCATAGAGCGCCGCCGCGAGCGTCACTTCGGGCGCCGCGCCCCCGCCGCTCGTGCCGAGCTGCGCATCGATACTCAGCGTCGCGTGCTCGAACTTACCGTCAAAAATCGTCTTCAGCGTGACATCGCGCAGGCTCGTCGCCAGCATCGCCGTCAAATACACATCGCGAAAAATGCCGCTGTGGCGCCACATGTCCTGGTCTTCCATGTAGCTTCCGTCCGACCATTGAAAGACCTGCACCGACACCGTGTTGGTCCCCAGTCGGATATGGGGCGTGATGTTGAATTCCGACGGCAGGTGCGCTCCCTGACTGTAGCCGATCTGTTCGCCGTTCAGCCAGACGTAAAAGGCCGAGTTGACGCCTTCGAAGTTGAGAAAGATCTTCTTGTCATCCCAATCGTCGGGCAGATGGAACGTGCGCTGGTAGAGCCCCACGGGATTGTCCTGCGGGACGAAAGGCGGATTGACGGGGAAGGGAAAACGAACATTGCTATAGTTCGGCGTCCCATGGCCCTGCGTCTGCCAGCTGCTTGGCACGGGGATCGTCTCCCAGCCATCGGCGTCGAAGCCCTCGCCGCCGAATCCGTCCGGAATACCCGCCGGCGATTCGGCGTAGAGAAACCGCCAGCGTCCGCTCAATAATTTAAAAAACGGCGACACGCCACGCTCGCCGGCGAGCGCCGATTCGGCGTCCGCATAAGCCAGGCTTGACGCGCGCGCCGGCTCCCGGCCTCGGGAGAGCATGCTGGGGTCTTCCCAGTCGTTGGGGGTCGGGTCGATGGAGTTTGTCATGTTAATTGCGTTTCAATGTCCAAGGAATTGCAGAATATAGATGGGGCGATTGCTACGCCCATTCTTCCATAGCGGCGATCAATCCACCTAAGGTATGTTCTTTCGCCAAAATATCCGGCGCACGCCCGAGCAGTTCCGTCGCGGTCGCGGCCGTACTCGGGCCGATACAGGCGATCTGAACGCTGGCGGGCAGCGGCGTCCCTTCCAGAGCCGAAACGAAATTCTTGACCGTGGACGAGCTGGTGAAGGTGACGATATCGACCGAGCCTTCGGCCAGACGCTGACGAACTTCTTCCGCGCCTTCACCGTCCACCACGTTCTCGTACGCCGCCGCTTCGTCGGGCTTCGCCCAGCGGTCGGTCAGGATTTGCAGCAGCGCGGCTTCGCCTTCCTGCGCGCGTGGGATCAGGATGCGCGCTCCGGCGATCTCTCCCGGCAGTTCTTCCGCCAGCGCGGCGCCGGTGGCGGCTTCAGGACGGAAGTCGGCGACCACGCCGAACTCCTTCAGCGCCGCCGCCGTCGCGGGGCCAACCGCGCCAACCTTCACGCTCGACAGCGCCCGCGTGTCCTTGCCGGCGGCGAAAAGACGCGCGAAGAAATGGCTGACCGCCGGCGCGCTCGTAAACAGCACCCATCGGTAGGTATTGAGATGACCGATGGCCGTATCCAGCGAGGCGTAATTATCGCCCGGGGATGTGATGCGAATTAATGGGAATTCGATCGGTTCCGCGTAGCGAGCGCGCAGCATCTCGACGAACCCCGACGCCTGCTCGCGGGCGCGCGTCACGATCACCCGCTTGCCGGCCAAAGCGCCACGGTCGAACCAGCGCAAGCGCTCGCGCAGATTGACCACTTCACCCACAATCGTCACCGCAGGCGCTTTGAACCCGGCGGCGCGCACGCGCTCCACCACTTCGCCCAGCGTGGATGTGAGCGTCGCCTGCTGCCCAGCCCATGTTCCCCATCGCACCAGCGCCACCGGCGTATCGGCGCCGCGGCCATGCGCCATCAATTGCGTCGTGATTTCTTCCAGGTTCTCAACGCCCATCAAAAACAGCAGCGTGTCGCCAGCGTTCGCGATCTTATCCCAGCGCCGCCGCCCCTCGGCCTGCCCCGCCGCACGGCCGCCGCTTTCGCGCGCGTCGTCCCGCTCATGCCCCGTAATCACGGCGAATGAAGACGCCGCATCCCGGTGCGTGACGGGAATACCCGCGTACGCCGGCGCGGCGATGGCGCTGGTGACACCTGGGATAATCACGAACTCGATCCCACGCTCGCGGACATATTCGGCTTCCTCGCCGCCGCGCCCAAAGACAAACGGATCGCCGCCCTTCAGGCGCGCGACATTCTGGCCCGCCAGAGCGCGCTCGGCCAGCAGCGCATTGATCTCGTCCTGCTTCATCGCATGCTGGTCGGCTTTCTTGCCGACATAGATCTTCTCCGCGCGCGGCGCATGGCGCAGCAGCGATGGATGCGCCAGCCGATCGTACACGACGACATCCGCCGCGGCGAGCGCCGCAGCGCCGCCAACCGTGATCAAATTCGGATCGCCGGGACCGGCGCCGATGAGAGTGACTATTCCTGTGGACATGGTTCGTTGCTCGTGTTTTCTAAATTACGCCACGACGAAAATCCCCAGTACGGTCACCGCGGGTATGAAACCCACGTCTGGGAGATGCTTCGCA
>NZ_JBDSQY010000041.1:0-37534 GCF_039929585.1 Capsulimonas sp. | reverse complement strand
CCGGAAAATGCCAATCTCCGAAATCAGGTCCCCCAGAATTGGGGCGGAGGGGCCAAACACCCACACGGATTGGGGCGGAGGGGCCATCTTAATCCCCAAATATGACCGTTACCGCGCCGCTACCTCGGGATGCCCTTTCGCGAAGAACTTCTTCAGCGCCGGCCACACGTCTTGTTTGTCATTTATTTTGACCAACACCACACGCTGATCCTTTTCGAAGGCTTCTTCATAGGCCTGCCCCAGCGGAGCGAAACCCATCGTCGATTGCCAGCCGTCGCTGCCGATTTCGCCGTAGCCGATCAGGTTGCACATGTCGCGCATCTTTTTGACCAGCTCAACGCACTCGCTGTCGCCCCAGTTGTAGCCGTCCGAAAAGAGAAACGGATAGATGTTCCACTCACGCGGGTTATAGCGCTTCTCAATGATATCGATCGCCATTTTGTAAGCGCTGGACATCCGAGTGCCGCCGCTGTCGCCGAGGCTGAAGAACTGGTTTTCGGTCACTTCCTTCGCTTCGGTGTGGCAGGTGATGAAGACGATCTCCGTATTCGTGTACTTCGCTTTTAAGAATTGCAGCATCCAGAAGTAGAACGAACGACAGATGTACGCCTCGAACTCGCCCATCGATCCTGAGACGTCGCGCATGGCGAACACCACGGCGTTGCGCTGCGGCTCGGTCACGATATCGTAATTCTTGAAGCGCTTGTCCTCGTCACGCACTTCCCACTTGTTGGCGTTGCCCAGGCGTGAGTTGCGGCGATAGGCTTCGAGCAATGTCCGCTTGCGGTCCAGATTGGACGCGATGCCTTTCTTGGTAATCGTGTTGAAGACCGCCGTTTCGGACAGGATCTGCTTGACGCCCTTTTCCTCCAGGTTCGGCAAGGCGAGGTCTTCAAAGACCATCTGGGCCAGCTCATCGATGCTGAACTCGGCTTCGTAGTAATCGACGCCGGGGCTTTGGCCGGCTTTTTTGCCCATACCCTGCCCTTGATCCTCGGCGGGGCCGCGCGCGATGATGTCGCCCTGCTTCGTGCCGCCCGGTCCCTGCCCCACTCGCTCTCGGTCGTACGGATCGAAGCGGATATGGGGCAATTCCAGGCCGCGCACGGGGACCTTCACGATCTTGCCGCGGTCAGCCGTGATGATGTCTTCCTGGGCGATGATATCTCCCAGGTTCTCCCGGATCACTTCCTTGATCTTGTCGTTGTGGCGCTGACGGTCACGGTCGGCGCGGCGGTGCAGATCCCAAGCGTCCGTGGAAACAGAATAAAGAGGTTCCGTCATCTAACGTTCTCCCTGTGAGCCCTGCGCCTGGGCTCTGGCGGCGGTGATCCGCCGCACCGCGAAGTACTCCGAGACATTCTCGGCCGTCACCATCCCCAAAAGCCGGTTCCCTTCGCCGGCGTCAATCACGATCAGAGGCCCATTTTGCAAGTCGGGCAAACTCTCCGCCAGCGGCTGCCCCGGCGCGACGATATTGAACTGACGATCCATCACTCCGGCGACATAAGCGCTCGGGCCTTCGGTGGCAAGGCCGCGCAAAAGCCCATCGCGGGTCAGAACGCCTTCGACACTGGCGCCATGAAGCACCGGAAAGTCTTGCTGAGATGTCGCGAGCAGCAAGTCGGCGGCTTCTTTCAACGTATTGCCGACGACGAGGGTTCGAACATCCGTGATCATCGCCTTCGCCACGGCCACGCCTTCCAGCAGCGCCGCCTGAGTATAGACGAACGCCTCCTGCCCCGCGCCGATAAAGACGAACAGAGCGACGAACATATACAGCCAGTTTCCGGACATGGCGGCCCAGAACCCGGCGACGATCGCCAGCATCTGGCCAATGCTCGCGGCAATGGCCGTCGCACGCTCCGGGCCGATATTGATGGCCAAGAGCGCTCGAAGCACACGCCCGCCGTCCATCGGGAACGCCGGGATCATATTGAACAGCACAAGAAAGATATTTGTCCTTAGAATTAACTCCAGCAAAAGACGTGTTCCGACGACGCTCCCGCTATTCGAAAGGTCTGAAACAAATCTTCCTATCGAAGGAAAACCAAGAGCTCCCCAGAGAATGAGCGCGATCACCACATTGACGGCGGGACCGGCGAGCGCGATCCAAAGCTCCTCATGTGCTTTAGGGCGTTTCTCAATTCGGGCGACGCCGCCGATCGGATAGAGCGTGATATCCGCGACCGGTATCTTGTACCGAAGAGCGACCACACTGTGTCCTAACTCATGCAGCAGGACACAGAAAAAGACCGCCAGAACGTAAATCAGATTGAGAGTATTGGGACCGCCCCGGCCGAAGGCGATCCAGACAAGAAAGAGCAAAAACGTGAAGTGGACCCGAATGGGGATCCCGACCACGGTCGCGATTTGAAACGCCCAGGCTGGCCCCGGAGCCGGACTAGGCTTCGGGGTGGAATTTCGGCGTTCTTCAGGCATACGGTTCTCCTCGCTAAGACGTCGCTAGCGATTCAGCAGCGTCCCCACATATTTCAGCAGTTCGTTAGCCGATTCTTCCGTGTAACCCTGATCTTTAACCAGACGATCGACAACGTCGTTGATCCGGCGCAATTGCTCCTGGTCCGGCGTCTTGGACGATGTCGTGATCTTGACGACATCTTTCAGATCGCTGAACAATTTTTTCTCCAGGGCTTCTTTGAGACGCTCATCGCTGCCGACGCCGAACGATCCGCCGCGCCGGGACACCGACGCCACCGAGCGCATGATGCCCTCACGGAACTCGCGCTTGGCGTTTTCGCTCACGCCGATCTGCTCTTCGATACTGCGCATCAGCCGCTCATCTGGATCGACATCGTCGCTCGTGATTGGGTCCTTGACCTTAGTGCGATTGCAGAAGGCGTCCACATTGTCCAGATAGTTTTCCAGCAGCGTCTTGGCGCTTTCTTCGTAGCTATAGACGAAGGCGCGCTGGACTTCTTTCTTCGCCAGCTCATCATAGTCTTTTCGCGTCTCGTCGATAAAGCCAAGCAGACGGCGATGCTCTTCCTCACTCGTTGTGTATTCCTGCAATCCGTCGCGCAGGCCGCGCAGAACGTCAATGGGAGTGACATATCCCTTGCCGCCCTTGACCAGCGCCGCCGAGATGCGATTGATGACAAAGCGGGCGCTGACCCCGCTCATGCCTTCGTCCATGAACTCATCTTGTAACTCACGGATATGCTTCTGATCCCAGTCGCCGACTTGCTTTTCACCGTCGTAGAGTTTGAGCTTAGTCATCAGCGAGAGCCCGGACTTTTTGGACGGCTTGAGGCGCGTGAGAATGGCGAACATCGACGCCGTGCGCAAGGTATGCGGGGCAATGTGAATCGCCTTGAGGGTCGTGCGAGCGTCGGAGAGCTGAGACTGGCCGATCAGCTTCTCGTAGATCTTAATCTCTTCGGTCAGGCGCAAATTGTACGGCACACGCACGACGAAGATACGGTCGATCATCGCCTCGTTTTCTTTGTTGCCGAAATACGAGTTGTATTCATATTCGTTTGTGTGTGCGATAACGACAAGATCGGCGTAGATTAGTGCGAAGCGACTGGCCTTGATCGTCTGCTCGCCGGCGACGGTGTTCAGCTCATACAGAAAGCGCTTCTCGGCCTTCAGCATTTCGATAAACTCCATCACGCCTCTGTTAGCGATGTTAAGTTCGCCATCAAAGTTGTAAGCGCGTGGATCGGACTCTAAGCCGTACTCAGTGAGCGCCTGAATATTGACGGAGCCGGTCAGTTCGGCGACATCCTGGGACTTGGGGTCAGCGGGCTTGAAGGTGCCGATGCCGCGCCGCTCGCGCTCGGACAGCGTGATGCGCTCAATCGGAACGTCGTCGATCTTTCCACCCCACTCGTGCTTCAAGCGATACGCGTCCACAGGATCTAAGTCCCCTTCGATGTGCACGCCGAACTGGTCCTTGAAGTGGGAGCGCAGCTCCTCGGGGATCAGGTGCAGCGGCTCCTCGTGCATGGGCGAACCCTTGATGGCGTAGATCGCGCCTTCATCCGTGCGCGAGTACTTCTCCAGCCCGCGCTTGACCAGTGTGACGAGCGTGGACTTACCACCGCCGACGGGGCCGACGAGCATGAGGATACGCTTGCGGATATCGAGACGTCGCGCGGCGGGGGCGAGATATTCTTCAACAAGATGCTGGATGGTTTTTTCCATCCCAAACAGCTCGTTCTCAAAAAATTTATAGTTCTTGGCCTGCCCCTCGCCGGGATCGTCGACGCCGGCGGCAATCACCATATCATAAAGCCGGGCGTGCGAAAGATCCGCGATCTTCGGGTTCTTCTCCAAGAGGTCCAGATAGTCTTTGAACGTTCCTTCCCAATGAAGCTTGTCGGCCAGTAAGCGCTGTTCCTCCGCCTGTTTCAGAATATCCCAATTGCTCATTCTTTTCCCTTTCAAGGAAACGACTCGTTCAATCGATCTTCGTGATTTTCGAGAGAGACACTATGCCCGGGGTAAAAAAACAGACGCAGCCTCGGCGGTCGCGGATTTCTCCGCGCATCCACCGAGGCTGCGTCTTCATTCGCAACTTACGACTTCGTCGAGTAAAGGGGCGAGTTCCAGCGCTCGCGTACGTCCTTACTGTTCTCCTAATCCATCCGTCAAACTAACCTCGGACACATTGTGAAGGTATATGCAGTTATACAATAACAGACGTTCATTGTCCGCGCTGGTCCTTGAGCGCCGCACGCTGGCGACACTGGGAGACGATGCTTTGATACTTATACTATACACCATATTGATCCGGAGTTCCAATGTTTTCTTCGGAGATCAATACCAGATTATTACAAGTTCAATACTTTCATGCTGCTTATATTTTCTTTACGGCAGCCGCTCACATATTTGTTCCAAAGACGCGATTTATGCAGCCGTTTCTTTGGGAGCGCCGCGCAGATGCCGCCACACCCAGAGGCCGAACAGCACGATGATGATCGCGCCAATAAAGATATCCGCTTTCTGAAGCCAGTTATGCACTTGATGCCAGTGTTCGCCCAGCTTGACGCCAGCGTAAGTCAGCAAATAACAAAACGGCAGGGCGCCGACAAATGTGTAGATGCAGAATCGGGGGAAATTCATGCGCGCGATGCCGGCGGGCAGTGAAATGAACGTGCGGACGATGGGCAGTAGACGGCTGACAAGCGCGGTGATATCGCCGTATTTCTGAAAGAAACGGTCGGCCATGTCCATGTCGTGATGGCTGATCAGGATGTACTTGCCGTATTTGTTCAGAAACGGACGGCCGCCAATCGCCCCGACCCAGTAGGCGACGATGGAGCCGAGCAAGTTGCCCAAGGCGCCCGTAAAGGCGAGGACATGGATGTTGAAGCCGCGTGCGGGCTCCGTCACAATCAGCGCGCCGGCAAAGGGCATAATCGCTTCGCTGGGAATAGGAATGCAGGCGCTTTCGAGCGCCATCAGGAGGACAACCCCGGGGTAACCGAGCGTGGCGATCAGGTGGGTCACCCAGTTGATCAAATGTGTCATGACGGTTCGGTTGTATCTCCGTATTTTTCTCGCGCAAGCTCGGCCGCGCGGATGGTATCGTCCGGGGCGAGACGCCCCTCGATTACTTCGTTGGTCAAATAGTCTTTGATGACGCCCAGCCACGGACCAGCCGGGCGGGTGAACAGTTTCATCAAGGCGCGGCCATCCAGCGGCGATGTCAGCAGGGAAATATCCTCGCGGCTTTCGATCTCGGCGATGCGCTCGCGAAGGCTAATGGCGCGAGACATGTCCTGGTGATCGTTCGACAGGGCAGACACATCGGCGCGGTGGATCGCAAACAACTCTGTAAGATTGGAGCCAAGGTCTCGGATCAGGCGGCGGACGGCGGCGTCGGTCCAGTCGGACTTGTATTCGCCGATGCGCATGTGCTCGCCAACGAGGCGCGTGACGGCGGAAATCTCATCGTTGGAAAACTTAAGACGGCCCATCAACTCGCGCGCCATCTGCGCGCCGACATTCTGATGGCTGTAGAAATGGATGCGTCCCGCTTCGTCCTCGGTGCGCGTGCGCGGCTTGCCGATGTCGTGAAACAGCACGGATAAGCGCAATACAAGCGAGGCGTCCGGAGGCAGGCTTCCGAGCGCATACATCGTGTGTTCCCACACTGGATACGCATGAAATTCGTTCTGTGTTACCCCAACCATCTCTAAAAGTTCCGGGGCGAATTCCTGGAGCAGGCCGCTCGTTCGGAACAGCTCCATGCCCAGGGTCAGGCGACCGGTCATCAGGGTTTTGCAGAACTCATCACGGATACGCTCGCGTGAGATGATCGCCAGCCGGGGCGCGGCGTCTTGGATGGCCGACCAGGTTGCCGGCTCGATCTCGTAGCCAAAGCGCGCGGCGAAGCGGACGGCGCGCATCATCCGCAGGGGATCGTCGGTGAAGGTCAAACGCGGCTCGGCGGGAGTGCGGATGACGCCATCGCGCAGATCGTCGAACGCTTTCCCGGTCGGATCGAGCACTTCCTCGGTATGCAGCCGCTCCAAAAGCGTGTTGATGGTGAAGTCGCGCCGCTGGGAGTCTTCGGCGATTGTGCCGGGCTTCACCGTGTCGGGCTTGCGGCTGTCGGCGGCGTACGACTCAACGCGGGCCGTCACCAGCTCGACATCCCGACCGAGCACAACCACCATCGCCGTGCCGAAGCGCGGGTAAACGACCGGATGATGCTGCGCCACGCCGCATTCATGAAGAAAATGTGCGAGAGCCAACGCGTCGCCTTCCAGGACAAGATCGATGTCATCTTTGTCTGAAGGCAGACCCATGGCCTTATCGCGCACGAAGCCGCCGACGAGATAAAGCCGTCCTTCATACTCCGTCCCGCGCGTTGCTTCCCGTAGCGCGTCCAGCACCTGTTCCGCCGTGTAAGTCATCGCGCGATATTATACCACAGCACCCCTCGCGGCGTACTCCTCGGAGCAGTTTGTGGGGTACACTCTCCGCATGACTTGGAAACGCTTCCTCCTCAACACGCTCAAGACGAGCGCTCTTTTGACCGCCGCCACTGTCGGCTCCATTATGGTCGCCAGCCAGCGAGAGACGGGTTCCCCCTGGTCCGCGATCAACTCCGTGACCCATGTGATCGACGGTGACGAGATCTCCCAGCCGGATGACTTCTCGCCGCGCGCCACAACACTCGGAATTGTCGCGAACACCTCGGCCATGGTGTTCTGGGCCGCAGCCTTTGAAGGCGTCCTGACACTGACCAAATCGCGAGGCAACACCGCCACGGGAATTGCCGCAAGTGTCTTCGCCTATATCATTGACTACCATGTCGTGCCCAAGCGCCTGACGCCGGGAATTGAGAAGAAGCTGAGCGGTCGCGCCATTTTTGCCGTATACGCCGCTCTCGCCGCCGGGTTCGCCGCCGCCTCTGAGTGGCGCGACAACGGCGACACGCCCGACCCGGAAATCGCCATTCACGCCTAACCCCGCTTTTGGGAGCATGCATTGCCCTCCAGACCCCGCTCCAAGTTCCGTCGACATTCGTGCGTCCTCGGCGCCGCTCTGTGCTCCCTCGCCGGCAGCGCCTTCGCTGCGGATGTCGAGACGCCGCGCGCCGCGCCGTCGGATATCGTTGCGCCTCCGAGTACTCCCACGCCGGACGAGACGCCCACGCCTCCTCCTGCGGGCGGTAATCCTACCCTCGGCGGTGCTGGGCCAGTGGCCCCCGCCCCGGCGCCCACCGATCTGAACGCCCAGGGAACCACACCTCCGCCGGGAGACACGGGAACACCGAACGGCGATTCCACGACAAGCCCCGCCTCACCCGAAATCCCGCTGCCTGAGACGGAAACCCCGCTGCCCGGCGGAGGAACTTCCGGGTTCGTCGGCGATGAAGACGCTGATCCGGCGACTTCCGTCATTCTGGAGAACGCCGATTCGTTCGAGCAGACCACGGCGGGCAAGTGGACCGGCAAGGGCAATGTCCGGGTGAAATACAAAAAATACACGCTGAACAGCGATCAGGTCGACGTGGACCTGGACGCCGGCGAAGCAGTGTTCACGAAGAACGCCATCCTCCATGCGCCGAACGGCGAGACCGTCACGACAGGACCGGAGGGCAGCCTGCGCATCAATCTGCGCAAGGACACCTACACCGTTATCGGGGCTACGACCTCCATTGCGCCGCAGCGGCTTCAAGTCGGCGTGATCATGCCGATCTTAGTCTATGGCGGCGAAATCAATGGCCGCCCGGGCCTGATCGACGCGCGCGGCAGCCGGTTTACGACCTGCGACTTTTTAGAGCCGCACTACTATTTCCTTGCAAAGCAGCTTTACGTGATTCCCGGCAAGCGGCTGGTCGGCAAAAACGTCACGCTATATCGCAAAAACAAAAAGCTGTTCACCATCCCCTGGTTTGTTGTCCCGCTGGACCGACGACTTTCCCGACAGACGCTCTTCCCGCAGCTTGGCCAGACGCCCGACGAGGGATACTTCGCCAAGTTCGCTATTGGGTACGCGCTCTCAACAACCCTGCCTGGCATCCTGAAGATCGATGCAATGCAGAAGAAGGGGCTGGGCCTGGGGTTCGATCAGAACTATGGAGATTCCGACAATCTCAAGCGCGGCACGGGGCTTGTTTCTGTTTATCATCTGGCGGATCAAAGCACCGGGCAGGAAAACTACAGCGGCAGCCTCAACCATCAGCAGCAGATCGGTACAGTCCTGGCGAACCTCGCGTCTCAGTTCCAGCAGAACTCGTACTTCGCGGGGGGAGACCAGAACCGGTCACTCTCCTCCCAGCTGAGCCTGACACGCAGTGTCGGCAATCTGAACACGGCGATCCGCACGAGTATCGACTCCAGCAACTATGGCCTGGGGGGGTCGCTGAACTCCACCGCCGCATTCGATCAGACATTTAAACCGACGGCGACGGAGCAGCTGCACACGCTGTTCACTCTTACCAGTTTTACCAATACATACGAAGGTATCGATCCCACCAAACGCAGCGAACTCGATACTAATATCGAATACGCCCAGCAGAACAAGGCATTCGACTTCCAGGTGCTGACATCGAAGTTCACGCAGCTTCAGAACACGCAGGTCGGCTCGACATTTTTCGGCGGTCTGGAGCGTCTCCCCGAATTCCGGCTGGCGACCGACGCCACCCGGATGTCAATGCTGAAGCGCTTCCTGCCGTCCACGACCCGGCTCGACTTCTCTCTGGGAACGTTCAATGAGCCGACCTCGGAAACAAAGACACAGCGTGTTAGCTTCGGTATGGACACCGGCAGCACGACGGCCAAGATCAACGATCGTAATACGATCGACTATGGCGGCGCCTATGTCCAGCGGTTCTATGGTGACAACACCGCCGAATATCTGCTCACGGGACGCGCGGAATACAAGCTGAAGCTTGGGAAAACTTCCTCGACAGGGCTCAGCTATAACTACCTGCGACCCTACGGGTTCACGCCGTTCCAGTTCGATTTCTCCGGCAACAACAACACGGCAAACTTCAACTTCTCACTGCAAGATTCCAAGAAGTTCCAGCTTCGCATCGCCACGGGTTACGATTTCAACGCCGCCAAGGAAACCGCCTTCGGCCCGCCGACGCCCTGGCAGAGCCTCTCGCTCCAGATGATTATCCAGCCGGATGGACATTTTCAGCTGCGCACCTCCGCGTCTTACGACCAGAACCACCACCGACTGCTCGACCTGACGAACTACTTCCGTATTCGCGGCTCTCAGGGTTTCGCACTGGATGTCAACACACGCTACTCACCGGACCAGCATCGCTTTTCCGCAATCAACGCCCAGCTGGACCTGCCGTTCTTCCGCGATCCGAACGAAGACGCCGGCTGGCGTCTTCGCGCGATCGGCGGCTACAACGGCTTTTCCAGCACATTCGACTACCAGGGCCTCGCCCTCACCCGCTCCTGGCACGACTGGGAAGGCACTCTGATCTATCAGAACACAACGACCGGCATCCGTCCCGGCCAAACGATCACCTTCAATTTTCGCCTGAAAGCCTTCCCCGCCGTCGAACCCTTCGCCACCGGGCAGCTGGGCCAGGCGCTGGATACGGGATTGGGACAGGTTTACTAGAGCCTTTCGTGACCTATCCCCCCGCTCGCTGAAGCTCGCCTCCCCCTTTCCCAACAAGCCGCTTCGCGGGGGAAAGGGGGCGTTCGTAACTGCGATCCAGGCGAGTATTCCATGTTGTGGGAAGAGTGAAATGGCCCCTCCGCCCCAATTCTGGGGGATCTGATTTTGGACTACGGCATTTTCCGGTCCCCCAGAATTGGGGCGGAGGGGCCGAACCACCACGACAAGACTCGCCAGGATTGTAATTATCAACACCCCTTTTCCCGCCCGAAGGGCCTTGCTGGGAAAAGGGGGAAACGCGCTAAAGCGCGGGGGAATAGGCCCTCAATAGCTATGCTTCTCGACCTTGACCTTGCCTCGAAACACCCAGTAAATCGCAATCGTGTAGGTCATTACGAACGGCAGACCGAGAAACGCGATGTTACGCATTAAACCCAGCGCCTTTTGCGAAGACGCGGCGTTGTAGATCGTCAGGCTCCACGCGGGATTGAGACTGCTGATGATCATATTCGGGAAGATCGCAACGCCGAACAGCACAACCAGTGCGGCGATATTGCAGGCCGACGAAAAGAATGCGAACGAAGGCAGCTGCTTGTGCAGGGCGCGGGGAATGTTCGCGATGGCGAGCACGTTCAGCGCGACGATCGCCCAGACCCATGGGTACTGCGCGAAATTGCGCGTCGCGCCCGGCAGCGCCTGCAAAGTCGCGATCGTGGTGAACGCGTAGAGGCAGCAGAAAATCCCGAACGTTCGATAGATCCAATGCCGGATGCGCTCCTGCAATTCCCCTTCGGTCTTGAGATAGAGATAGATTGAACCGTGCATCATGAACATGGACAGGTTGAAGAAGCCAACGAGCAAAGCGTAAGGACGCACAAGGTCGCCGAGCTGCCCTCGAAAGTCTCCGTCCGCGCCGATGGGAAGCCCCAGAATTAAATTCCCGACGGCGATGCCGAAAAGCAGCGACGAGGAAGCGCTGGCGGCGAAGAACGCTCCGTCCCAGAAGCGCCGCCAAATGGGGGATTCTTGTTTGCTGCGAAACTCAATCGCGACCGCCCGAAAGATCAGGGCGCAGAGCAGGAACATAAACGCCAGATAGAACCCCGAGAAGGCCGTGGCGTAAGCTTTGGGAAAGGCCGCGAAGAGCGCGCCGCCGAACGTGACGAGCCACACTTCGTTGCCGTCCCATACCGGACCGATGGCGTTGAGGAAGATACGCCGGTCCTGATCGGTGCGCGCGAACAAGTGTAAAGCCCCCACCCCCAGATCAAACCCGTCGAGGATCGCGTAGCCAATGAGCAGGACGCCGATCAGCAAAAACCAGAATGTGTTGAGATCCATTTAATCGCGTCCCTTCTCTTCAGCGCCGTCACGATCGCCGCCTTCTTTCCAGCTATCCGTGCTTGCGGTCATCGAGTAGCCCGCGGGATCTTCCGCCCCCACATGAACCGCCAGAACGTCCCCGGCGGTCGTGTTCGCCGGCGGATCGTGCGGCGCGTCGGGCCCGTGGCTGATCTTGTCGTTCAAAACGTAGACCCAGACGGCGAACAGCAGCGCATACACCACAATGAACATGATGATGCTGCCGAGCACCTGGCTCGCCTGCACGGATCGGGACAAGCCCTCGCTGGTGCGCAGAAGACCGTAGACGATCCAGGGCTGCCGCCCCACCTCCGCCGTCACCCACCCCGCTTCGTTGGCGAGATACGGCCCGACGACCGACACGACGAAAATCCAGAGAAGCCATCGCTGTTTGAAGAGTGTCCCACGCCACCACAAGAAACACGCCAGCAGCGACAAACCCACTAAGTACGTCCCAATAAAAATCATCACATGATAGGACATGTAAGGCACAATGACCGGTGGCCGATCCCCGCGCGGGATCTGGTCCAGCCCCGGCACAGGCTTATCGAGCTTGCCGTACATCAGCACGCTCAGCATTCCCGGGATTGCGACTTCGTAGTGCATCTTCTCGCGCTTTTCGTCGGGAACGCCGATGACGGAAAACGGCGTCCCGCCCTTCTCCGTGTGGAAGTTGCCTTCGATGGCGGCGAACTTCGCCGGCTGGTAGTGCGCGATCATGCGCGAGTTCAAGTCGCCGGTCAACCCCGCCGCGAGGGACATCACCGTCCCAAACACCAACGCTGTCTTAAAGCTCTTGCGAGCAAAGTCGATGTGCCGATCCTTGAGCAGGTAATAGGCGGAGATGCTCATCACGAAAAAGGCCCCCAGGATATAGGCGCCGATCAGCGTGTGCGTAAGCCGGTTGAGCGTGGAGGGATTGAAGATCATCGCCCCAAAATCCGTGATCTCGGCTCGCGCCGCCAGTCCCGTCCCGACGATATGAAAGCCGCGCGGCGTCTGCATCCAGGAGTTGGCGACCACGATCCAGATCGCGGAGAATGTCGCGCCCATCGCCACCATCAGTGTTGCGAAGAAGTGAAACTTCGCGGAAACCCGATCCCAGCCGAAGACAAGAACGGCGAGAAAACCCGACTCCAGGAAAAAGGCGAAGATGCCCTCGGAAGCCAGCGCGGAGCCGAAGACGTCACCGACATAGCGCGAGAACGCCGCCCAGTTAGTGCCGAACTCGAACTCCATCACGATCCCCGTCGCCACCCCCATCGCGAAGTTCGCGGCGAAGATACGCGTCCAGAACCGCGTGATCGCCTCATACTGCGGGTCCTTCGTCTTGAGATACATGCCTTCCATGAACACCAGCACCGCTCCCAGGCCGATGGAAAGCGGCGGGAACAGATAATGGAACATGATCGTCATCGCGAACTGTATTCGCGAGAGCACAAGCAAATCCAAATGCATCCGATGATCCATTTCTATGCACAAAAGATCGTGAAATAAATCACAATCAATAGCGATAAAAAAGCCGGGCAATAAGCCCGGCTTTCATTCTTCTAATCGACAAAGGTGACGGGCTGCTGTACGGGTGGTATCAGCTTTCGCTCGGCGGCCTCGGTCAGCAGCAGCTCCACGCCGCGCTTTCCGCGCTCGCCAAGGTCCAGCGTCAGTTCATTCACGTACATACCCACAAATTTGTCCGCCATCTCGGTTTCCAGATCGCGGGCGTACTGCATAGCGTGTGCGAGCGCGTCCGCCCGGTGCGTGAGGGCGAACTCGATCGAGCGGCGCATGACGCGCGACATCTTCTCGGAAAGCTCCACGCCCAGATCGCGCTTGATCGCATTGACGCCCAGCGGCAGCGGGGTCGCCGTGCGATCCTTCCACCAGACGCCGAGGTCCACAACGGTATGGAACCCTTCCGCCTTGTGCGTCAGCTGTCCTTCGTGGATGATCAGACCGGCGTCCACATTGCCTGCCCGCACTTCGTCCATAATGGCGTCGAAGTAGGTGAACACGGGCTCGAACGGCTTGCCGTCCATATAAATCTGAAACGCCAGATAAGCCGTGGTCAGCGGGCCAGGGATCGCAATGCGCTTCCCTTCCAGCTGCTCCGGCGTTGTCGGCTCCGTGGTAATGACCATCGGCCCATAACCGTCGCCCATGCTGGCGCCATGCGCGAGCAGCGCGTACTTGTCCTGAACGTACGCGTACGCGTGCAGCGAGATCGCCGTGGTGTCCAGCTTCCCCTCGCGCGCCCATTCGTTCAGCGTCTGGATGTCCCGCAGCACATGCTCGAATACCAGCCCCTCGCTGTCGATCTTGCCCTCGGCAAGCGCATAAAACATAAATGCGTCGTCCGAGTCCGGGCTATGCCCCAGAGTCAAAACGCGCTGCTCAGTATCGGTCGCGGGTGAGACGCTCATTGTCGGAACCTCCTGCTTCTGACCAAATTGTACCTTTTTTCACAATGTGTGTCAACGGGTGAAAATCCGTCAAGATCACAACATTTTACGATGCAGCCACAGAGGTCTAAAGTTCGGACATTGGTTGTGAATAAAGGCCATCAGCAGTTATTCGGCCTTAGAAGACTTCTATGGCGTCCATTGACTTCTTCTTCGCCTCAATTTGCACCGAGTGGGCAGTGATGATCGCGAGCAACAGGCCTGGGTAGCGTGCGTCCACTTCGTCATAGCGCGAGGTGTTATGCATCTGAGTGCCATGGCGTTCGCCACGCACTAAGCCCGCTTCGCGAAGAATACGCATGTGCTGCGAGAGAGTCGATTTCGGGATGGGATGATCCAGCACGTTCACCAGCATGGTGCAATTCTTCGGGCCTTCCTGATAGACGATCTCATAGAAAAGCGCCACACGTATGGGGTCAGCGAGCGCATGCAAGATAACCTCAAGCGGAACGTCTTCGATGTCTGGGTGGACAAGTGGCTTCATCTGTTCGGATTCTCTGGTATTGGGAGTAGCGAGTATACTGTCCTCCGGCGGCTTCTGTCAATACTATATTGTTGACAAGTTCCGAACTTATGAACTATACTGCTGTTGTCGACTATTATTGAGTATTGCGAAAGGAACAGTTATGGGAAAGCTTGATGGAAAGATCGCCGTGATTACGGGGGGAACGAGCGGTTTGGCGCTGGCCAGCGCCAAATTGTTCGTTGAAGAAGGGGCCTATGTGTTCATCACGGGCCGAAGGCAAGAAACTCTGGATAAGGCCGTTCAGCTAATCGGCCGAAACGTGACCGGCGTGCAGGGCGATGCGGCCAATCTGGACGATCTGGACCGTCTGTTCGATACGGTAAAGCGGGAAAAAGGCAGCATCGACGTGCTATTCGCGAGCGCTGGAACGGCGGAAGCCGCCAAGATCGGCGAGATTACGGAAAAGAACTTCGACACAACCTTCGGTCTGAACACGCGAGGCACGCTCTTCACGGTGCAGAAGGCGCTGCCGCTGTTCAACGATGGCGGATCGATCTTCATGACGGGGTCGATTGCTTCAGTCAAGGGCTGGCCTGACTGGGGAGTGTATGCGGCGAGCAAGGCTGCGCTGCGCTCCTTCGCCCGCACTTGGCTCAACGAACTGAAGGACAGGAACATCCGGGTGAACGTGCTGAGTCCGGGGCAGGTCCAAACACCGATTCAGGAGCAGTTGTTCGACGCCGAGGCGATGAAACAGTTAGAATCCTTAATCCCGAGGGGAAAGATGGGCCGCCCTGAGGAAATTGCGACGGTGGCGCTGTTTCTTGCTTCCGACGACTCGAGCTATGTGAACGGAGTGGAGTTGTCTGTCGACGGCGGAACTTCGGCGATATAAAATTGCCGTCTCCATGTATGGATATTGCGGGCGGATTTCCGGCTGTAGCCTCGTGGTCAACCGGGAAGCCGCCTAGCTCGTTTGCAGCCTTGCGCTTGACAAGCCGGAACGCGTATGATATATTGATACATCAAGTACGGTCGGGTGACGATACTATCAGCAAAGGGTTCATAGTTCTCTTTGCTACAAACGCGATATTGCAAGGGAGCATGTCTATGTCTATACGCATCTACGGAAGTCAATCCCAAATGGCGAGATGGCGGGCGCCTGTCATTTTGATCGCATCTGTGGCGATACTATCAGGAGGCGTTCGCAGCGCCTGTGCATACACGGATATTCCCACAAGTTCAGCCAATTGGAGCCAGAATTGGGCGGATGAGTTCAGCGGCCCCGCTCTCGATTCGAATAAGTGGTACGCCAACAACGCCAAAGAAGGCGCGGATCATTATGCGCTGGCGACAAACAAAACGGCGAACGGGAGCATTCAGTCGTCCGGCGGGGTGTCATACTATCAAATGCAGGCGCGTAAGCAATCGGCGACGGACGCGGAGACTGGCGCGGCTTTCGATTATACATCCGCAGCGGCCAATACTCTTTTGTCAGGTCAGCCGTTTGGGTTCTTATATGGCGAAGTCGTTTGCCGCGCAATGGTTCCCACCCCCAGCAGCGGACAGGGTTCCTGGCCGGCCATTTGGCTGCTGCGGACGGATCTTGTTTACTCTGACGAAATCGATGTTATGGAGAACCTGGGCGGCACGGCCCTCTACTATACTCTGCATTATGGATGGAATAATATTCAAGACGAAAGCGGGCCCATCACGCCGCCGGTCGATCCACGCGGCCGATGGCTCCAGTATATCATGCAGTGGTATCCCGATCATCTTTCTTTCTATATTGATGAGGAGGATGGGCGCGGGCCGGTACTGCAATATCAAACAAAGACAGGATCGCAAGGCGGCATCCCAAATCACCCGATGTTTTTGAAGCTAGACGAGCAGATCGGCGGATGGTCCGGCGACCCAGGAGCAATTACGAACTGGCCTCTGAACTTCAAAGTAGACTATATCCGAGTTTACCAGACCGCGCCCGGAGGCGTTTTATCTCCGCCGGCAAATGTCACGGCGACCGGAGGCGGCGGCAAGGTGACGCTCTCATGGAACGCCTCTCCAGGAGCAACCACCTATAACGTTTATCGTGGCGCCAGCGCAGGAGGAGTCAGCCCAGTTGTGTACGCTTCGGGGATTTCCAGTACGTCTTACACGGATACAAATGTGACGGCCGGCTCTCCGTATTACTATTATGTTGGGGCGCAGAATAGTTATCCCGGAACGCAGTACAGCAGCGTATACAGTCATTGGGGAAATGAAGCATCCGCCACGCCGGACCTTCCGGCGCCCGCGAACGTGACTGCGGTCGGCGGCAGCGGAAAAGTGACGCTCTCATGGACGGCTGTTCCAGGCGCCGCGACGTATAATATCTATCGTGGACTCAGCGCCAATGGAGTCAGCTCAAACGCCTATGCTTCGGGCGTCTCCGGGACGACCTACATCGACATGGGCGTGACAAATGGAACGCCGTATTATTACTATGTGGGCGCGCAGAACGGCGGCGTTTACAGCCATTGGGGAAATGAGGCGACCGCCACGCCGTCTAGCCAATAAAGGTAATATAGAGATCACGATGAAAAACAAGAGGCCGACGCTTGATGATGTTGCAAAAAGAGCAGGTGTCAGCAAGTCCGCCGCAGCGGCGATTTTTGTGCAGAAGCAATCCACGGTGCGGGTATCTCCGGAAACACGCAGCCGCATACTTCTGGCCGCCCAGGAAATGAACTACCGGCCCAACGCCGTGGCGACATCGCTGCGGCGTCAAAGTACAAATACGATCGGGTACTACACCGGCTACGTGACGGTCGACCTGCGTGTCCCCTTCCACAACCATCTACTAAACGGTATACGTCAGGCATGCGACGAACAGAAGCGGCATCTGCTGCTTCAAGGAACGTTTCCCGACACGCCGATCGAGCAGATTTACAACGACTTGACCGATGGGAAGATCGACGGGCTGATCCTGCACAGCCATGCCGGTCATCCCATCTTGGATTATCTGCGTCAGGATCGTCTGCCGGTGATCTCGATCGCCGAGAAACTTGCGGGCTTTTCCGCAGTCACGATTGACGACGCCGGCGGCTCGAATAGTATCGCGGAGCATCTGCATGCGCTTGGCCACAGACACATCTTATATCGGGCTCCTGGAGACGTTCACACAACCTCTCAGCGGTATCCCCAGTTCATGACCATGGCCTCGGAGCTTGGTATGGAAGTCGTCCGGGACTCTCACCTCGGATCGTTCGGCGAAGTCAGCGCCATGGAAGAAGAACTTCTCAGGTCTGGCGGCCGCAGCCACCCCACGGCCATTGTCTGCTGGAACGATCTTTTCGCCCATCAATTTATGAGACACTGCAAAAAGAATGGGATTAAGATCCCTGACGATCTTGCGGTGACCGGGTTCGACGGTTACGCCCCCCACCCGTTCTTCGAGGCGGCGCCAGCATACGAACTGACCACAATTCGTGTTCCCTGGGTGGAGATCGGGCGCATCGCGGCGCAGCTGCTTCTGAAACAGATCGGCGGCGCGGAAATTCCACTGGAGACACTTGTTCCAGTGGAATTCGTTTGCGGTACGACGAGCTAAGCGATGACAGCCTCCCATCGGCCCCTTACTGTTCTACTGAGTGCTGAAAGTCGCGGCGACGGGGAGAGTTCCGATGGCTCCGCTCGTACCGGCCGCCTCGGGGCTGAAAACCTGGTCCTGCACTCCGGTTTCCGTCTTTGCGTCATATCCTCCGGACACGGCGTTTGAGCGCAGCCACTTAGCGTGCAGATCCGCCAGCAGGTAATTCGATCCATCGGTATGCCGACCATTTTGCGCTTGAAAGTGGCAATCGCCCGTCCGTCCGCCAAGATACCCGGTGGCGTATTGCAGGCCGGAGCCGGGGCACGCAGGGATGGCGGCGCCGCCGCTGGGATCGTACCCTCCGCCAATTCCGCGCGCAGCCGACGAGCCGCTCTCGGGATTGTCCGGCGTCGACAGCGCGATATCGTACCCGGCGTCATTAGCGACTTCACACAGAAAGACCGTTTTTGCAGGAGCGTTCAGCTGCGCAATCGAAATCCCGATATTGCTCCCCGTGCCGTCGTATGCCCCCGTGTGGATCTGCATGTTTTCGTTGATAGCGTAGGAAGAAACACGGCCTACGGCGGGATCGTCCGGGCACTTAAAAACAGCGGCGCTTTTAATATAAGGCATGATCTGCCCCGCCCATCCCGTGCCGCCCTGATTGTAGTTGCTTGTCCCTTGCGGAAACGCTTCATCGGAATCTTGGACATATTGCGTCACGGCAATTCCGCATTGCTTCATGTTGGAGAGGCAGCTGACCTGGCGGGCTTTCTCTCTTGCTTTTGCGAAGACGGGAAATAAGATCGCGGCAAGTATCGCAATTATTGCGATTACAACAAGAAGCTCAATTAAAGTAAAACCATTCGTCTTTTTCATTTATTTCTCTCAGAAATGACAAAAATGATGCATCAATACATCAAGACTTAATAAATATATCATAGTCTCCTGCGGATGTCAAGCGACTATTCCGTCAAGACCATCAGGACCGGAGAATCCGGCAGCGTTATTTCTTTGAGGACAATGTTGGCTCCCACTTGGTGGAAAGCGGGATGAATGCGTACATCAGTCATCATATCAATGATCTCGATCTTAGCCACCTTCTTATTGTCGGTGATGGTGATTTCTCCCGCTCTTGGCGAGAGGTCGGAGCTGGCGCGCTCGGTTGACCAGAGCGCCACCGCCCGCGCGCCCGACGGCTTCACAAACTGGTACGCCCGGATCGCGCCGGAGGAGGCCAATTTGCCGCTATCCCACACGATCGGCCAGGTGTCCGGACGATCGTCGTAGGGCGACACTCTAACGTCGCCCCAGGTTTGCACCTTCCAGCCTTCCATAACACGAACGAGACGTTTGACAGCATAATACGAAGGTTTGGGCTTCAGATCATGTGTGACAAGTCCAAAGTTCCATTCCGGATCATGTGGGTTAACGCCATGATCATCCTCAAAGTCATAGACCACGGAAACCGTGACGCCCAGCCCAAGGGATTCTACAAAGCGTCGCTGGATATATTTTGCCTGAGCGGTCTGCGTGTATCCGGCGTACGCGTTCGGGGCGGTCGGCTGGTATGTTGGGAAACCCCATTCGGTCAGCCACATCTCCTTTGGACCATGATACTTTTCGGACTGCTCGCGGTACATGCGAATCTGCGAGGCAAACGTCCCCTGGGCGTCGGCGGTCGCAATCCCGTCACGGGCGACGATCCCGCCGTTGCTCGGATATGGCACGAGTTCCGGGGCCGCACGCATGCTGTAAGGGTGATCAACGACACCATCCACCGAGGGAGATATTCCCATGGCGAGCTGATGGAAGTTTACGGGCGCCACGGATCCCAGCCCAATGACCTTCACATTCGGGTCCGCAGCCTTGATCGCCACGGCGGCCTTGTTGATCAGTGTGACATAACGGCCGACCCAAGGCTCGACCCTCCCTTCTTTGTTAATGCCGTTCCAAGAACCGTTGTCTTGTTTCGTATAACCAAAATTCGCCGGTTCGTTGAGAATTTCAAATGCGTCGACATCGCCCTTTAGCTGCTTGGTCATTGCCGCCGCAAACGCGGCATAGGCCTCTGGATCATAGGGATCCTGGTAAAGACTGTTTCCGCCGTCGATTGTAAAGATCAGCTTCAGTCCATGAGCATGGACTGCCTTGATCCATTCTCTCGTCTTGGGTGGCACGACGTAAACGCCCTTTTGCTTTTCAATGGAACTCCAGTCCACCCCATCACGGACCCAGCCGACACCGGTACTTGCGAGCAAAGGCAGGCATTTTACGCCATACTGCGCCAGATGCGTGGCGATTCCCATCTGCATGTTCCGTGCGGCGTCAGCGCTCGCTGGATTCTGGCTGGCTGCCTGGAGCACGAGGGCTATGGGAATCACGGATCCTGTGGCTAGTTTCACGAAGGGCATTTGTTTCATTGATGGCCGCCTAACGACTGATGTATTGATACATCACTATTGAATACAATATAACATGACCTCGTTTATTTGTCAAGCGCCAGTATTGCTATCCATCAAAGTGGGCTGAATGTGGCTATGAAGTTCTTAGGCGCGCGTCCCATCGTCGCCGTGCCGGCGGCAATGCCGTCGGGATCGCCGAATTGGTTGACGCCCTGGTCCTGGTCGTTGTTGGGGTCGGTGTTGGCGTAGCCGGGGGAGACGAATTGGGGGCGCAGGAATTTGACGTGGCCGTCGGCGAGCACGAAGTTGGAGCCGTTGGTGTGGCGTGCGCGGCCGAGGCGCTGGTAGGAATCGCCGGTGCGCGGCGGGTTGCCCATGCCGTTGGCGCCTCCGGGGCCGGTGGCGTAGTCGGCGCTGCAGAAGTAGTCGATATAGCCGTTGCTGGTGTCGCCGCCATCGACGCCTGGGGACGCGCTGAAGAGTGTGGTGCTGTCATCGTCGGCATTGAGCAGGTTGGCCTGCGCGCCCTGAACCTCCACCAGCAGCACGGTGGAAGCGGGGGTTAGCTGGGCCGCCAGCGAGCCGCCCGGCTGCCCGCCGTCCAGGTTCGCGTTCATGGCGTAGGAGACGGGATAGTCAGTCTCGTTCAGGCCGTTGAGGTTGGTGGTCTGACTGGTGGAATCGTCGGGGCATTTGTAAACAGCGAGGCTCTTGACGTACGGGAAGATCTCGGCGCCCCACCCTGCTCCCGTGGGATACGGAACGCCGCGATGGTCGCCGGGCATCCGCTCATCGTTGTCCTGCACATATTGAAGTAGACCCAGACCAATCTGCTTTTCGTTGGAAATGCAGGCGATTTGCCTGGCCTTCTCTCGTGCGCCGGCGAACGCGGGAAAGATGATGGCGGCGATGATCGCAATGATGGCTATCACGACGAGGAGCTCGATCAGAGTGAAGCCTTGGCTGGCGCGACGCTCGTCAAACATACCGTTCTCCTTACCCTTAAGTGAAAGGCTCTTTATGGGAAACGTGCGCCGTATCGAAAACGGTTCGGCAATTTGTAAACATTCTGACACGAAATTTGAGCCCGGTGAATGATCTCTCATTCGCCGGGCTTTATTATTTTCTTATCCGAGCGACTTCTCGCAGTTGACCATCCACGGAATGCCGAATTGATCGGTCACCATGCCGAAACGGATAGCCCAAAATGTCTCTTCAATCGGCATCAGCACCGATCCGTTTTCCGACAGCGCCCCGAAAACTCGCTCGGCTTCTTCGGGAGTGTCGACGAGAAGCGAGACGGAAAAGCCCTGAGGCTTTTCGTAGCGCCCTGCAAAAGCGTCCGACCCCATGATCACGGTGCTTCCGAGATCCAGACGCGCGTGCAGGATTGCGTTGAGCATCTCGGGGGGGAGCTGCGCTTTGTCCTCCGGCGGCAGCCCCTCATGGTTCATCATTGCGACGATCTTGCCGCCCAGGTGCTGCTCGTAAAACTTGAAAGCGGCCTCGCACCGGCCGTTGAATGTCAAATAGGCGTTTGCTTGCATGTGATCTTTGCTCCTGTGATTTCCCGATCTGAGTAAATTCGGTCTTTCAAAGAATAGTCGTTCGGCGTCCTCAAAAATCGACAACGCAAGACAGGTAATGTAAATATCTTTTTGGAGGAGCGCTTTTTGATTATTCGACGTGAGCGCGAATGGCGTAATGCTTGTGGTCGCGCCACCCTCGCTCGGGATGCCGAATAATATGCTTGATCACATCGATCTCACGGAAGCCGCATTTCGTGAGGACACGCTGGCTGGCCGTGTTTTCCGTGTCGGCGTAGGCGTTGATCTGAAAGGATTCGCCGCCACAGAAGACAAGCATGAGCATCGTTCGAACGGCTTCCGACATCAGGCCGCGTCCCTGAAATTCTTCAGAGAGCCAGTAGCCAAGCTCGGCGGACCTTATGTCGTGATTGATCGTGGAAAGGCCGATGCGTCCGCAGAACCCCTCTTCTTTATCGAAAATGGCGTAATGCCATTCGGTGCCGGCGATCATGGCGGAAATGGTTTCGCGGATGTTCTGCTGGACGCTGGTAAGATTGCTCTCACGGGACCAGACAAACCAGCGGCTGAAGTTATCGCGGCTGCGCTCGATCGCGTCATAGACATCCTGGGCGTCATCCTGCTCGATGGGACGCAGGATCAGTCGAGGCGTGCGCAGTTCGGGAAGATCGGAGATGGTAATATATCGCAGAGCCATAAGAAAAAAGCCACGCCTCCGGGGAGACGTGGCCCTTGGTGAGGTGATTACTCGGTGGAGACTGTCTGATCCACCTGAAGGTTGACGGGCTGAACTTTGACGAACGGAGCTTCGTCGCGCAGCATGCGCGCCACCAGACCGTCGGTGCGGTCGGCTTCCGTGTGCTGGTCGGCGTTGCGCAGTTCGTGCGCATAAACCGTCAGCAGCTCGGCGATGCTCTGCTTGTCCTTGTCGTTCAGATCCGCCACGGCGACATTGGCGCCGCGACCGATGCGGCGCATGATCGCCGCGCGATCCAGGCCCATTTCCGGATTCAGCTTGATGTAGACGACGCCGCCGGTCATGCCCGCGCACATCCACGGTCCAGGATCACCCAGAACCACGGCGCGTCCGCTGGTCATGTACTCAAAAGCGAAGCCCTTGATATTGGCCCGGGCGCCGAGGCATCCCAGAGCGTCGTTCAGTGGCTCGCGGATCTCGCCGCCGATAACGATGTCCGCGCCCGAAAGGCGGATACCACAGCGGGAGTCGGCGTCGCCCTGGATCAGGAACGTTCCACCTTGCGCGCCGTAGCCGAAGCCCTTGCCCACGGATCCGTCCACGCGCTCGCCGCGATCGTTCAGGCCACGCAGAATGACGACCTTGCCGCCATACGCGCCCTTCGCGACACCGTCCTGCGCGCCGCCCTGAACGCGAACATTCACAAACGGGCTGTTGAACGCACCCAAACCGTTGCCGGGAATAACATCCTGGAAGGTCAGATCGGCGGTCTTCAGCGGCGTGTGGTTCACTTCGCCGCGCGCGATGGCGCCGGCAAGGTGTGTTCCCAGCTCGCGGTCGGTCGGGTTGACGCGGTCGTCCTCGAACAGCACCACATCGGCGCCGTCCTGGGTCTGCTCCGCGACCATGGAAGAGATCAACTTGCTCATGTAGGAGAGAGGCCGGCGGATGCGCTTGGCGACCTTGTCGCTGAATGCATCTTCATTGCCGGCGGTGGCCGCGAGGCCGTAGGTGATCATGGGAAGGACCGGCGCGGTCAGCTCAAACAGATCGACGAGCTCCTGTCCGCGAACCTGCTCCAGCAGATCGCTCTTTCCGACCATTTCCTGCGTGTTCACGAAGCCAAGCTGCGCGGTCAGATCGCGGATCTCGTCGCCGATGCTGCCAAACAGCTTGCACAGCGCTTCCACCGCCGTGACGGGTTCGCGCGGCACGAACCGCTTGAGGCCGTGCGCCTGCGCCTGTTCCAGCGTCTCGATCTGCGTGGCGATACCCACATGGCAGGTATCGAGCTGGCAGCCGTGACAGACCGTACAGCCCGTCGCGACCATCGACAATGTACCGAAGCCGCAGCGGTTAGCGCCGAGCAGGATCATCTTGACGACGTCCACGCCGTTCTTCATACCGCCGTCGCACCAGAGTTCGACTTCGTCCCGAACGCCCGCCTGCACCAGAGCGCGGTGAGCTTCCTTGACGCCGATCTCCACCGGCATACCGACATGCTTCAGCGCGTGGATACGCGCCGCGCCGGTGCCGCCGTCATACCCCGAAAGGGTGATGATGTCGGCGCCCGCCTTCGCAACGCCCAGGGCGATCGTGCCGATACCGGGAACGACCGGCACCTTCACGGAGACCTTGGCGCGCGGGTTGGCCGTGTGCAGCTCCTCGATGATCTGCGCCAGATCTTCGATCGAGTAGATGTCATGGTTATTGGACGGCGAAATCAGGTCGACGCCGGGCGTCGCATGACGCGCCAGAGCGACCTTGACCGAGACCTTCTTGCCGGGCAGGTGGCCGCCCTCGCCGGGCTTGGCGCCCTGGCCGATCTTGATCTCCAGGAAGTCGCTGGCGTTCAGCATTTCGATGTTGACGCCGAACCGTCCCGATGCGATCTGCTGGCCGCGATTCTTGCGGAACTTGCCGTACATGTCCTTGATTTCGCCGCCCTCACCGTTCATACAAACGATGTTAAGCTGGCGGGCCGCCTCGGCGTACGCCCGGAAAGCGATCTCGCTCTGCGAACCGAACGACATGGACGAGATCATCAGGGGCAGATCATGCTCCTTGACCCGCGTGTTCGACAGGTTGCGGTCGATGGGCGTCCGCTTGTCCAGGCGAAGATCCAGCAGGTGACGCAGGGAGACCGGCGTATCCTTCTCCTGGTTCTGCACCTTCTCAGTGTAGGCGGAGTACGGGGCCGTTCCAGCGCCGACCTGACCGGCCAGCTTCCAGACCTTCGGGTAGAAGCGGAGGTCTTCGCGCTTCTTCACCGGAGTCTCGGAACGCGCCGTTTCCAGTCGCTTACGCGCCTGCTCGTCCATCCGCAGGAAGGAGAAGCCGGCCTTGGATGAGCCGCAGAAGTTGCGGATCTCCAGCGTCTGCGCCACTTCCGAGTGCAGACCGATGGACGCGAACATGCGGCCATAGCCGCGCAGTTCGTGCGTTCCCATCGTCGAGATGACCTTCTCCAGCCCCTTTTGCAGGGTCGAGAGCAGCTTGTAAAGACGCGTCGCCTTGTCTTCCTCGGTGGTGTCGGCGGGACCGCCCGCGATCGCCTGACGCATCATCAAATACGGGACCACGGCGTCCGCGCCGTTGCCCACTGCAAAGATGATGTCATGCAGGTTGCGCAGACCGCCCGAACGCAGCACCAAGCTGGAGGTGCGGCGCAGCGCCGCAGCGCCGGGCTCGTCGCTGACAGCCTTCAGGCGCAGGGCCTTGTCCACCGTGATCAGCGCCAGATGCGGATCCAGAGGCAGCGTATTTTCGGTGAACGCCGTGGTGTCGTCCAGCACGAGGATTTCCACCCCGCCCTGCACCAGCTCCACCGCGCGCGCCGCAATTTTTTCCACCGTCGCCTGCGCGGTTTCCGAGGTCGAGTAGACAATCGGAAGGACGGCGACTTTATCGGCGCCGAAGTAGGCGAAGACGCCTTCCAGCGTGGTCGATCCCACCTTCGCCACAGTTTCGGCGATCAGCTTGGCGTCCAGATGGGCGCCGGTCGCGGCGACATCCGCCAGGATCGGAACCTTCAGCTCAATGGCGCGCTCCGGCAGAGCATCATTCTCAGTCAGGCCCGGGCGCGGTCCCAGCGTCATGCGGGTGGAGAAGTGCTCCATCTCGCGCTCGCGGTCCATGGCCGGGTTGGTGACGACGGCGACGGCTTCCTTGAAGTAGTCGGCAAGCGACTGCTTCTCGGGCGAAAGCGACGCCAGCGGTCCATCGTATCCGAGCGAGCCGATCGGCTCGTTGCCGGTCTTGCAAAGCGCCTCAACGTAATCGACGTCCTGAGAAGCCCAGTTGAACGCCGCAACGCGGTTCGCTTCCAGCGGAAGCGGCTCGGGCGCGTTCAGGGACAGGCTGGCGTCGTAGGCCGTGATATCCTTACCAAGCTTGAGCGAATCGTGCACCTGGTTCAGATCCCAGTGGGCGCGCGAGCGGCTCAGCGCGGCGCGCTGCAGCTCGTGGTACGGGATCACATCCGAGCCGGTGTTGCCCGGAGTGCGCCGGACCTGGATCGCGACTTTTTCGCCGGGAGCCAGCGGCTTGGGATGGCCAAGAATCACAGAGATCGGAACGACGCCTTGCTCCGAAGAGAAGAAGTATTCCGTGGCCGACTCGCCGAACCACAGCGGGCGAAGGCCCAGGGCGTCCACGCCGAAGACGCACTCGTCGCCGTAGCGCGAAACGATCGCGGCCGGTCCCTGCGCCAGTGGTCCGAGGACCCAGCGGTAGTATCGATACAGGGCGCGCAGATCGTCGGGCAGCGCATCGACTTCTTCGGCCATCGGCGGGAAGATCACTTCCGAGGCTTCGATCAGCGACAGGCCGTGGTTGACGATGAGACCATGCATCGCGCGGTCCATATCCTGCGAGTCCGAGCCGTCGTGCGTGATCGGAATGCCGAGCATCTGCGCTTCGCGGCGCAGCTTATCGACGGTGTTGATCTCGCCGTTGTGGCCGAGCAGCGCAAACGGCTGCACGCGCTCGAAGTTCGAAAGCGTGTTGGTCGAATAGCGCGAGTGCCCCAGACAAATGACGCTCTGGAAATCCGGCGTCGAAAGCTGAGGATAGTAATGGTCGAGAATGTCCGCGTTGCCATGCACCTTATAGATAGCGATGTGGCGGGACAGCGACACGACGTGAACCGGCGTGTCCTTTTCGATCGCCAGCTGCGCGGCGAACAGGGCGCGGTCGCCCGCAAGTCCGCCGCCGGGTGCGAACTCTGGGGTCAAACCGGCGACCTGCCAGAACTCGGGCTCGTTAGAGCGGGCGATCTTGCCGAGGGCGTCGTGACGCACATCACCGTGGTCTTCGACGAGAAGGGTGATCCCCTGCGCCTTCAGCATGCCGCGCACGCTGTCCTTGATTTGTTCAGCCTGGGCGGCAAACTTCATCGGGATGAAGAAGTGTCCGACAAAGAAACGCGGATCTTCCGCAAGCGCGGCGTTCTGGCCGGCTTCGTCCTGGAGGTCGCGCGCCCACAGCAGGCGTGGGATATCGGTTTGGACGCCGCAGCCGTCCCCTTCGCCATCCACTCCACCGGAGCGATGACCCATCTTTTCGAGTGCGTTTATGGCGCGTTTGACGGTCCCGTGCGAGGGCGTTCCATCCTTACGGACGTAGGCAATCAAAGCACAAGCGTCATGTTCGTCATTTTCGCGATAGTTGAGCACGGGCAGCATCCTTCTTGATATTACAATCTCGTGATATTAAAGTCTCGAGGGCAGTTCCGATCGGGCAATAGAGTCGAGTGAAAGTGATAGGGCAACAACAATGTCGCATAAAATGCAGACCCTATAAAGGCTAAATATTATAGCACAATCAAATAATTGATTACAACCCTGTAACCTGCAAAATCTGCGGTCATTCCCCCACCCAGGTATAATGGTTTCCATGACCGATTCCAACAATTCAAAGACCGCCGCGCCGGCGCGCCCGCCTCTGCCCAAAGCCCTGCAATGGATCCTGCGCATCACCGGCGTCGTTGCGCTGCTCCTCTTCCTGACGCCCACAGTGTACGTCATCAAATACTGCTTTATTGATAGTCCCCGGGAGAGTCGCCTCGCGGCCCAGTGGAGCACGGGAAAGGACGACCCCGCGCTTCTGAACGCACTCGCCTCCACGGACCCCGACAACATCGCGCTCGCCACAAAGACGGCCCAAAAGCATGCCTCCGCCCCCTATCGCCTCGCGGCCGTACAGTCGCTGGGGAAGATACTCGCCGTCAAAGGCGTCTCCTACCGAAGGCCGATGGAGACAGTGACAGCGAAGGCGACTCTGGGACAAATCGCAGTGCATGACAAGGACCCCGCAGTTCGGAGCGCTGCATCGACGATTATTGGAGAGATCGCAAAAAACGGCGCGGTGCTGCGGCGGTAGGCCACTCGTCAATACAACTTTGGCCACACCAGCGGGTGGCCGACCGACGGATGATGAATACCAAGAAGCGAGAAGCAAAAGGCGTAGGAATGTGGGCCGGAGCGGTAGAGGACGGCGTCGTCGCAGAGAAGATCGCGATGTTCGAAGTCGCGCTCGGTGGTGAGCCAGAAGACAAGGCGGTCGTTCTCCCAGGTCATACGCGGGAGCATCTCGATGTCGGCGGGCCAGCTGTGTCCCGGAGCGAGGCGGCAGAAGATCGCGACGGGGTATGATTGCTCGTCCACACGCCATGTCGCGGTGATTTTGGGGCTGGGCAGGCGCTCGTATTGGCTGTCCGCCACATCGAAGGATGGCGGCGGATCGCCGGTGGCGAAACCAATGACCGTATGAGGCTTTCGATACAGCACGAGATACATACCGTGCGCCCCCCGCGCGACCGACGATCACGAAAGTCGTTCAAGCGTTCAAATCATCCCCGCAGCGCGGCAAGCTCCGCGAATAGCAGTTCCGTGGCCAGCTGCGCGTTGGCGTTGCGCTCAATCCCCTGACGGATCGAGAAGATCAGCGACATCGCCTTGATCAACGCCTCCTCGGAATAGACAGTCACCGATTTCTTTAACTGCTCCCCGCGATCGGCATTGACAATTACCGCGCGTGAAGCCCCCATCACGCGCAGCGCCGTCAGATCGCGAAAGTAGACCGCAAGCATACTCAGGGCGTTCAGAACCGGCTCCCGCGCGCTGCGCTCCTTTTCGTCGCCGCCGGCGTCGCCCACGTCCGATTTCAGTTTGGGCGCCAGTTTGCGAAACTCCTCAGCCAGCTTGAAACTCGCGATCTGCGGGGCGCGCATCGCTTTGTCGGCAAGGTCCAGCAGTTCGTCGCGCCCGGCCAGAAGCTCTGGAGAGCGCAGGAGAGAAATGGCGCGGCCGATACGCCCTTCGGAGTAAGCGGCGAGGAAACGCGCCTGATCGGGATCGGCGCCGTGACGCGCGATCAGCACCGTCTCGATCTCCGACGCCGGGAGTAAGCCAAAGTGAATGACCTGACAGCGGGAAACGATAGTCGGCAGCAGGGCCGCTGTGGACGACGCGGTAAGAATAAAATGAGCGTAAGCGGGCGGTTCCTCCAGAGTTTTGAGGATACTGTTTCCAGATGTCCCGTTGCCGCCGCGCAGTCCTTCGGCTTCTCTGATGATGAAGACTCGTTTCGGCCCCGCCATGGGCTCGAAGTGCAAGTCGCGCAGCATAGCGCGCTCTGAAGGATGATCCTTGCTTTCTGAGCGCGGCCAGAGCTGGGCGACACTTATAGTGTTGGATTTCCCCGCCGGCTCCACCATGCGCACATCCGAATGCGTTCCCGCGAAGACGCGGCGTGTCACGGCGTCGTCAGGCGACGCCGCGCCGCAAAGTTTGGCGGCGAACAGCTGCGCCGTCGTGGTTTTGCCCACGCCGTCCGGCCCGACAAATAAATAGGAGCCGGTCAATCGGCCTTCCTGAAAGGCGTGCTCCAGGGTAGCGACCGCGTTGGTCTGTCCGACAATCTCTTCAAGCATGAATTTGAATACGAACCGTTAGAATTTGTGGAAGCTGTCCACATCCAGAACAAAGGCGACGGCGCCGCCGGATTCAACGGAAATCGGCTGTGGGTGCAGCGCCGCCATGGCGCCGGAAAGCGCCCCCTGCTCGCCGAAGCCCGCCGCGTTGACGAAGCGCTCTTCGGATTTACACGATGATTTGATCAGGTCCAGAACGCGCTGCACGGCGTCATTCTGAGAACCGATCAGAAGCGTGCAGTTCCCCTGGCGGAGAAAACCGCCCGTACTGCCGATCTTGGTGTACGTAATGCCCTCACGGATGAGCAGGTCGTGCAGCCTTTGCTTTTCCCGCTCGCGAATGATCGCGACCACGAGTTTCATTCGGCGTCGCCCAGCAGGTCCTGCACCGCGCCCCACACCAAGTCGTAGACATTGTCCGGCGGCAGCGAGGCGTCGATGATCCGAAACCGATCCGGCTCGGCGGCCGCCATCTGCTGAAAGCCGTCCCGAATACGTGTGTGAAAGGCGATCGCCTCTCCTTCCATCCGCGTGCGATGGGTTTGGCGCGTGAGGCCGACCCCGGGATCGATATCGAACAGCAAAGTCCGATGCGGCGTCAAGCCGCCGGTCGCAAATTGGTTCATGGAAGCGATGGCGTCCCGATCCAATCCACGCCCGTAGCCCTGATACGCCATGCTGGAATCGGCGTAACGGTCGCAGAGCACAACGCCGCCATGATCCAGATGAGGGCGGATCGTATGCGCGACGTGCTGGCTTCGGTCGGCCAGCATGATGAACAGCTCGGCCCGCTCGTCGACGGAAACGCCGACGGGCGGGTCGAGCACCAATTGCCGCAGCTCACGGCAGAGGGCGCCATCACCCGGCTCGCGGGTCACCAGAATATCCTGGCGGCCCATCGAGCGCAGGCGAGTGGCGAGCCGGACGATTTGGGTCGTCTTGCCGGCGCCTTCGACGCCTTCGAATGTTACGAATAGCGACATCGCTCCGCCCTTATGGTCTGCTGATCCGAACGCGGCGGTTCGGCTCGGCGCCGATGCTTTCAGAAAGCATCTTGTAGTTCTCAGCCGTTTGATGCTGCAATCGCCGCAGGAACGGGCCTTGCGGCGCCAGCTCCAGCGAGTTCAGACCGCCGCTCTCATCATTGATGATCTCTTCGATCGCTTCTTCCGCGAGCTGAACGGCCATATCTTCTTCGGAGATTTCAATCGGCATCCGGAAGATCTCGCGCAGCACGTTTTCGATCTGAACGTAGGTGTTGCTCTTGATCACATACGTCGGGATGTTACGGCTGATTCCCTCTTGCAGCTTCGCCGGCTCCTTGCGGTAATTCGCTTTTAAGGCGATGATCACATCGCCGTCTTTGACGTTGTTACCGATGAAGGCCGGGACGCGCAGTGTGCGGATTGCTCGCTCCAATCGGCTGCGGCTGACGCCGTATGGGAAGATCGTGACCGTCGCCGGCAGAGCCTTGCCGTTGCTCAGCGTCGGCGCGGCTGGCCCGCCATCGGCGGCCGGAGGCGCGATGCGCGATCCCTCACGCGCGCCCCCTCCGCCGCTGTTGCTACCGTGGCCGTGGTCTTCGAACAGCGACCCTGTTCTCTCCACCGGCTCGCGCTGAGCTTCGATATCGGACTTCTGGATGATATCGACCTGCCCGTTAGCGTTGCGCACACGGATCTCGGGACGCGGCTGGCCGCCGCGAAGCATCTTGTCGACCGTGCGCATGACGTCGTGATGGATCGCCAGCTTATCGACTTCCATGATCTCGATGATCACGTCGAAGGTCGGCGGCGACTTGCGCTCCAGAACCGTCTTCTGCGTGCCGCGCTTCTTCGCTTCTTCGTCGGACAGCGTGACCGCCTGAATGCCGCCGACCATGTCCGACAGGGTCGGGTTCATGAGCAGGTTTTCCAGCGAGTTGCCGTGCGCCGTGCCAATGAGCTGAACGCCGCGCTCGGCGATGGTGCGGGCGGCGAAGGCCTCCTGCTCCACGCCGATCTCGTCGATCACAACGACTTCCGGCATATGGTTCTCAACGGCCTCGATCATAACGCCGTGCTGATCCTCAGGAGTCGCCACCTGCATGCGCCGCGCCCGTCCGATGGCTGGATGCGGAATATCGCCGTCGCCGGCGATCTCATTCGAGGTGTCGACAATAATGACGCGCTTGCCGAACTCATCCGAAAGAACACGGGCGACTTCGCGCAGTTTGGTCGTCTTGCCGCGTCCCGGCCGTCCGAGCATCAGAATGCTCTTGCCGGACTCGACGATATCGCGAATGATATCGATTGTCCCAAAGACGGCGCGTCCAATACGACAGGTCAGACCAATGATCTTGCCCTGCCGATTACGGATGGCCGAAATTCGGTGCAGCGTGCGCTCGATGCCCGCCCGGTTATCTTTTCCAAAAGCGCCAACGCGCGCCGTCACAAAGGCGATGTCCTCGTTCGTGACTGGAATTCCTTCGCGCAGCCATACCACGCGCCCGTCGGAAAAGCGCGCCTCGGCGTCGCGGCCCAGGTCGAGAACGATTTCGATCAAACCTTCCACGGTTTCTTCATGCTCGAGCACGGCGCGCAGCGGCGGCGGCAAAACTTCGAGCAGCTGCCCCAAGTTATCGGTCACCCGAAGCTGGTTCGCCGAAAGCGGCGGAACCGTCACGCTCGTTCCGATTGCATGTCCATTCTGTCCAAATGCTGTCATACTTCCACCATTACGGCCTTCGAGGCCGTCATTGTCCGGCGTATCGCCGGGAAAAATCTGGGAAGACTGTCGATCATCCATAAGTTAATTGTTTTCAAACCCGTTACTTGGGAATTGACGCGCATCGATTATTATTTGACGCGCGCGGCGTAGGCGGATTGAGCTGAATATCCAGCGGGTATTCTAAAAACCGAGGGGATACTCATCCTAATCATACCCGGAAACCCCGGCAAAGCATACAGGAACATAACCGGCAGTTTTTCCGTTTATATAGGATAAGACGGCATGGTATAATGCCATATTGCTTACGTTGGCGGATCGCCGCCCTCATCGACGGAAAGGTCGTGATTTCCAGTGACGATTTCAACACGTGGAATAGTCGCCGGCGCTGCGCTCACCGCGCTGACCGCAGGTACATTCGCTTTGGGGATGCGTCTCGGTCCCGAGCACTCTCTTGGACACAATCTCGCCTCCATTCAAACCGCGCAGGGAGACGGCGGACACGCCGGAAGTCTGCATCTCGCTTCCTATCAGACCAGCGCCGCCAAAACCAAAGCGACGGATGCTGACACGGATACGGACGATGCAGAGGCAGGAAGCGACCCTGGCGCCACTTTTCAGGAAGTTTATCTGAAGCTGAAGCGCAATTACGTGGAAGGGGTCCCGGACGATACCATCCTCGCGCATGGCGCCGCCTCCGCGATGGTCGCCTCCCTGGGCGATCCGCAATCGCGCTTCTTAGAGCCCGCCCAGATGCAGGAGCTCAAGGAGGAGATGCAGGGATCCTATCATGGGATAGGCGCAACCACCTTCATCCGTTCGCTCCAGCATGGCGACCCTAAAGCCACGAAGGATACCGATATCCCCGGATATATCGAATACCGGCTGACCGTCGTCGCGCCGCTCCCCGGCAGTCCCGCCGAGAAGGCTGGCCTGCTGCCCGGAGACGTGATTACCGAAATCAACGGCAAGTGGATCGCCACTTACGACCCGATCACCGCCGCCACCAAGGACTTGAAGGCCGTACAGAACGATCCGGTCTCATTCAATAAACTGGCGAAGGAGATCCAGGCGAAGGTCGATTCCGCCGTCTCGCTCTCGGAAGCCTTGAAGCAGCTGACCGGCGACACCTCGGATAAGTTCGTGCTGACGGTATCCCGGCCCGGCCAGGACAAGCCGCAGACTCTGACCCTGGACAACACAGCGCCGACGAAAGTCACCCCCGTCGCCTCGCGCACCCTGCCCGGCAACATCGGATATGTCAAGATCACGCAGTTCACCGAATCGGCTCCAGAAGCCTTCGGTACGGCGCTGAGCACGTTCGGCGCGGACACCAAGGGTCTCATTCTGGACCTGCGCAACTCGCCCGGAGGCCTGCTCGATAGCGGCGCGGCGATCGCGGGCAAGCTGACGACCGCCAAATCTCTGGGCATTGTCCAGCTGAAGGGCAAGAAGGAAAGCGCCATCGCGATCAAGCCCTCCACCACGATTGGTTATCCCATCGTGGTGCTCGTAAATCGAGGCACGGCGAATACAGCCGAGCTGCTCGCGGACACACTGCACCGCAGCGGCGCGAAGCTGGTCGGCGAAAAAACGTTCGGCGACGCGACGGATGTTTCTCCGGTCGCCCTGCGCGACGGCTCCGGTTTCACGATGACGGTCGGACAGCTCTTTACTTCGGCGCACGGCGTGTTCAACGAAATCGGCGTCAAACCCGACATCGTCACACCGCCCAACGCGTCGCCAGAGGAGCCGCTGACGCAGGCGATCGGTCTGCTCTCCGGACAGGTCGCGGGATTGCCGGCGATACACGGCTAACACATTGGGATTTGGACAAAGAGACCAGGATTTAGGACTTCGACAATGACCATTAAGAATTTTGCGGGAAGGGCTTTGGGAGTAGCGTCACTGCTGTTCGTTGCGTTCGCGGGAGGCGTCAGCTTCCAGGACTTCCGCAGCGTGCGCACTGCGGATGAATTTGTATCCGCCGCGAAACTGCTGCCAATGCGACTGGAAACAGCCTATCTCACGGCGGCCCAGGCGCAAACCAGTCCTTACACCCCCTATCAAACATACGCGGACGTTCTCACGACGCTGCGCGCGAACTACTACGGCAAAGACATTGACTCGACCCAGATGACCTACAACGGCATCCGGGGCATGATGGGCTCGCTGAAGGATCGCTACACGCGCTTCGTGGATCCGAAGGCGTACAAAGACATGATGGATGATAACCACGGCGAGTTCGTGGGGATCGGCGCGCTTCTCGGCACGAACAAAGCCGAGCAGATCTATGTCGTACGCGTTCTGCAAGGCGGCCCGGCTCTGCGCTATAAAGTAATGGCGGGCGATATCATCCTTAAGGTCGACAGCAAGTCAACGCTGAAGATGAAGGACACCGCAGTCGTCAAGCTCATTCGCGGCGAGGCGGGCACAAAGGTCACCCTAACGCTGCTGCGCAAGGACGCCCCTGCCCCGGTGGTCATCACCATGCCGCGCGAATCCGTGCAGCAGGAAGTCGTTCAGCATAGCATGATCGATCCGGTCAACAAGATCGGCTATATCTCCCTGAGCGTCTTCAACGAGGAAAGCGACGTTCAGGTGGACAGCGCGCTTCTGGACCTGCAAAGCAAGGGTATGAAGGGATTGATCTTCGACCTGCGCGAAAATCCCGGCGGTCTGCTGGATATCGCCCAGCGCATCGCCAGCCGATTCATCCCGGCCGGCCCCGTCCTGTGGATTAAGGACCGTACCGGTCCGATGCAGTCACTCGACGCGATCCCGAGCCTGCACCGCAACCATCTGCGCTTCCCGCTGGTCGTTCTGGTGAACGGCGGCAGCGCCAGCGCCGCCGAGATCGTCTCAGGCGCGATCAAGGACACCGGATCCGGCACGCTGATCGGTGAAAAGACCTTCGGCAAAGGCTTAGTCCAGACAGTGATGCCCCTGCACGATCGCAGTGGGATCCTGATCACGACCCAGCATTACTACACCGCGATGAAGAATGATATCAACCACAAGGGTATCGAGCCGAACATCACGGTGAAGTACACGGACGATGACCAGCGCAAAATGTACGCCTATCTGCGCGAGCATCCGGAAGCGACGTACGATCTGCAGAATGACACGCAGCTCCAGCGCGCTCTGACGGAAGCCATCCAGCGCACCCGCGTCGCCAGCGCCCGCCCCTGGGAATAGAACGCCCATCACCGATACGCCCCGCAGTCCCATCGACTGCGGGGCGTTTTTTGCTCATATCCACGCGAAAAAGAACGAACGAACACTCACATGAGCGAACAAACGCCTTTCCCCGAATCCAGCTCACACGACGAAACGCCGCACACACACGACGAATTCGCCTCCGACGTCGCTTTGAGACGGCAGCTAAAATTGTTCAAAGCGCTGGCGGGAATCGCCGTCGCCGCCCTGCTGGCCGGGGGCGGTTACATCGCCTATCAGCGCCATCTGGGGCAGCCGGTATCGATCTTGATCGATGGTAAGCCAATCGTCACCGTGCAAAATCAGCAGACCGCCAACTCAGTTCTTGCTGCGTCGGAACGGAAAGCGGCGGGATTTGACGTCGGCCCCAAAGACGTCATCCGGCTGCAAAAAGTGCAGTTCGTTCATGTGTCGGGCAGTGAGCCGATCGACAGTCCCGAGACGGCTCAGGATAAGCTCGCCGGCCGTCTGAAGCTGCATGTGTACGCATACGCGATCTCCGTCAACAAGCATGTCACGGTGGCGCTGCCCACTGAGAAGGATGCCGACAAAACCCTGGATCTCATCAAGGAGCACTTTGCCCAGGAGCCGCCAGATTCGAAAGTAGTCGGCGAGCCGGAGTTTTCAGAGCACGTCGTGGTGTCGCGCAAAGCCGTCGATCCCGCGCGGATCAAAAGTTCGCCCGAAGACGCGGCGGCGTTCAGCTGGACCCCGCCCCCCGCCAAGGAGTACACCGTCAAGCCGCACGAGACGGGTTATGCGATCGCCCGAAAAAACAAAGTCAGCTTCTCGGATTTCCTCAAGGCGAACGCCGGCCGCAATTTGAACAAACTCATGCCGGGCGACACGGTCATCATTCAGAAGAACCCGCTCCCGCTGACGGTGCTGGTCAGGAAACAATTACAGGCGAATGAGAAGATTATTCCGAACGCTCCCGAGGACCAGGCAGGCCTGCGCGCCGTCACTTATCTGGTGACATACGCCAATGGCGCGGAGATCCGGCGGGAAGTTCAGAACATGATGACAATCAAAAAGCCCCGTACACGTACGGAGCTTTGAGAATGGACGATGGGGAAATGGCGGAGAGGGAGAGATTCGAACTCTCGGAGGTTTTACCCTCACCCGCTTTCGAGGCGGGCGCACTAGACCAACTATGCGACCTCTCCAGGTATCACGACCGTCCGGCGCGGAAGTCAGTGGATGTGGCGCCCTCGGGCGGAATCGGACCGCCGACACACGGTTTAGGAAACCGTTGCTCTATCCACTGAGCTACGAGGGCAAGGTCCCCACGGCCGCTGCGCGGCGCGGTGACGACAATGCGCCGGTCGATTGGTTGTTATTATACCGAGCGCGGGGATGGTTGTCAATGGGGAATTTCTCGATGAGAACTACGAACCCGGGTATAAAACCCGAGTTTTTATTCGGGGTTTATGCCCGACGAACGATTGCTCCGCCTACCCTAACTCTTCCTGTTCCGCAACCGCCTTTTCCCACGCCGACAGCGCCCCCATCAGCTCATCTTGAAGCCGTGTGTGTTCTGCGGCCAAAGTCACCATCTCCTGCACGGACTCGCTGGGGGAGGCGAGCTTCGTTTCCAATTCACCGATGCTCGCTTCGATCTTGTTGACGTTGGCTTCCGTCTTGACAACGAGTTCTTTGGCCCTCGTGCGCGCCTTGCTGAGGTCACGGAAGTTCAGGCCGGACTTGCCTCCGCCGCCAGCGCCGTTGGCGACTGCTGCGGGAGCGGGGGCGGCTTTAACGACAGGCGCGGGAGCAGGCGCCGGCGCCGTTTTCTTTACTGGCTCAAGCTTAGTGTGATCGAGTTTAGGACGCGCGGCGGGATCGTTCGCCTTTTGCGCTTCGCGCCAGGCGGCGTAGTTGCCTTCAAAGAAGACCATACTGCCAGTGCCGGTGAGCGCCAGGGTTTTGTCGGTGGTCGCGTTGAGAAGATACCGGTCGTGCGAGACGATCATGAGAGTGCCGTTGTAATTCGACAGCATCTCCGTCAGCACTTCGCAGCTCGCGATGTCCAGGTGGTTCGTCGGTTCGTCCAGAATCAGCAGGTTACACGGCTCCAGGATCATGCAGGCCAGGGCGAGC